>JBARXI010000837.1:0-24836 GCA_049647275.1 Microcoleaceae cyanobacterium | reverse complement strand
AGTAAATTAGTATTATCTCCAATTTCTCCAAAATAGCTGAAAATACCGTGATTTTTCTGGGTGAGTCCGGTGGGAGTCGCTCGCCATAAAGTATCGTTTGATTCTTCGTAAGCATTATCGCTAACTAATGCCAAACCACCACCTTCTGTAATTCCTGTATCGCCGATAACTGTCGGTTGTGCCGTCGATACATCTATTTCGTAAAGCGAAGTATCTTCACCTCGTTTTGCATACAATACATTTTTCTCAGCATCAAAAGCTAAACCTGCATCTTCCCATGCTGAGATTCCAGTTTCTCCAACGGTAGACCAACTATCGGTATTGGGGTCGTAAAATACTAAATCTTGGCTTAAACCTAAACCATAGACTCCACTATTACCGAAAGCTAACCCGCGCAAAGATATTGGAGGGGTATCCAGTTCCGAAATAGGAGTGCCCGTGTTTTGATTGATGGTATAGAATATCTGACCATCCGTTCCATAGAGAATATCGTTAGTAGCGTCGTATGCTAGTCCGTTATCATTTATGTTGTCATTAACAATAACTGAATTAGCTGCACTGCCATCAGCATTGATTTTCAAGAAATCGTAGGGTTCGCTGCCATAGAGTATGCTTGAGGTATCGCTTGGAGCTAGACCAACGTTCGCCCCGACATTTCCGTTAGTGCCAACAAAAGTAGGATTGCCTGTAGTTGTATCGAGAATGAACAAACCGTCACTATTAAAGGCACTATCTTGACTAAAGTACAGCCTACTGGTTTGAGAACCTCCCATCTCGCGACCAATAGTTTCAATAGTCAAGTCATATTTTCCTGGAGTTCCTGAGCTACCGCTACCTGCTTGACCAGGATCGTAACTCGTGTTACCATCACCACTAATACCAACATAGAAAGTATCTGCCTGTTGGGCTTGGTAAATACGGTAGTCTGGGTCGTTAGGATCGGGAAATAGGTCGATAATTTGTCCTACTGTGTAATTAAAAATTTGCACTTCTGCATTGCCAACAGAATTGCCGTTTTCATCTGATAATTCTATATTTTGGGGTAAGCGGAGGCGATCGCCTAAACCTAAATCCAACTTAAAGAAGTCAACATCTTTTTGAGAACCTACGTTAGGGTTATCTCCAATTTCACCGGAATAGTTGAAAGTACCGTCGTTGCGAATAGTTAGTCCGGTGGGAGTAGCTCGCCATACAGTATCGTTAGGTTCATCTGGAGATGAGGGAGTTGCTCCAAATTCAAACGCGCCAATATCGGGGTTGCTGTCTCGTGGTGCATTTCGCTGGTCATTATTTTTGCTAGTGTTGCCCGTATCAATAGCAGGACTGTCTGCTAGCAAGGCGTGAGTTTCAGTCGGTCCGCCATTATCTTGTAGGGGGCCACGTTTTGGGTCTAGAGAAATAGTGTTATCGCCAGTTTGGTCTCCTGTTTGATTGAATTCTCCTGTAGTGTCATTGCCAATCAGGTTATAGCCATTACTGGTAAAATTGCCGTTACCATCAATGTCTTCGTCGTTATGGTTGCCTGCAATGATGCTGTTGGTGATTTCTGCATTACCGTGCTTTGTTTCACCTGATATTTGATCGTAGTAGGAGTAGTTATAAAGACCGCTACCTTTTGATGTTGCTGTATTTTCCGAGATAGTACTGCTACTTACTTCAACTATTCCTCGGGAGTTCCATATACCACCACCTTCTGTTGCTGAATTACCACTGATAGTGCTGTTAGTGATGCTAGCAGACCAGCCAACAGAAATACCGCCGCCCTTTGTTGCCGAATTACCGTTGAACGTGCTGTTGCTAATTTCAGTTACACTCGTAGCATCAACACCACCACCAGAATTACTGGCTGAATTATTACTAATTTTGCTGTTGCTAACTTTAACTCTACCACCACCACTGGCTATACCGCCACCAGAATTACTGGCTGAATTACCACTAATGTTACTGTTACTGATGTTTACTTCTCCATAGTCTAGTTCTGCACCGAAATTAAAAATGCCACCCCCTGCTGATGCTGAGTTATCCTCAACGGTACTGTTAGCTATCGTAACTGTACCTTCTAGGTTCGCAATGCCTCCACCAGGGTTTGCTGCCGAATTACCAGTAATATTGCTGTTGGTTATGATGCTTGTACCCATGTAGTTTGAGATGCCACCACCAGAATGACTAGCCGAATTGCCACTAACAGTGCTGTTAGTTAACTCCAAAAACCCCGCAGCATTGACCAGAATACCACCACCGTCATCGTCATAAAATGGGTCTGAAGGGAGTACAACACCACCAGTAACTACGGTATTATCTAGTTTCAGCGAAGCATTCTCCCCAACATCGAACACCCGATCGCCTAACCCATTTGTTCCTCCAGCATCAATAGTAGCTGTTCCATTCCCCAAGGTTTGAACGACTATCTTACCGTTATCTTTAATATCTAAATCGCCAGTTTCAGAGTCATCCTCATCGCTACCAGTCAGGGTCAGAGTGTAAGTTTCCCCACCAGTTAGATTAATTGTGTCATCTCCAGCAGTATTATTAGCTGCAATTACTGCTTCCCGCAAACTAATCTCACCATCTGTACCTGGGTCTGACAGTAAAGCACCTATACTACTGGTATCCCCATCTACTGTATCGTCAGTAATGCTAACATTTACACTAGCCAATAGTCCACTATATGCTTGACACACCTCAGCAGCAAAAGCTAATGGTGTCGAAACTTCTCCAAAGCTTATTTCTAAATTCCAGTCCCCACCCAATTTTGGATTACCAGTAGCGGTGGCCGATGCAGCAATATTTGCCCCGGTCAATTCTCGCAATTTTTGGATAAAGACTAAATCTGCTGCCACATTACATCCGTAAATTAGGATGTCGGCATTTCGATCTAATATTTCGCCCCACTGCTGTAACTGCTCGGCGTAGTTTTCGATAGTTTCTAAATTCAGTTCACTATTTCCCAGATACAGACAACCAGATGTACCGTGAGAAACTATATGAACAGCTTTGACTCCCTGGTGAGGAACCAATGTTTCTGTAATTTGTTGGATACCATCGCGGTATGTATCCAGGAGCACAACTTCTATGCCGGGATTTGTCCCGTTAATGAGAGTCTGATAGTTATCTACAGTTGGGTCTATGAATAGGATAGATTTGGTGGCGTTCGCGATAGCGGACTGGAAGTCTTTCGCCTCTAATAATTTTGTATTCATAATAATTTCCTGTGTTTAATTCTTTTTTCTTTTTTCTAATAACAATTAGACCGCAAGTTCTTCGCTCTAACTTTTCTTTCGGCTAACTAAAATTTTACTATAACAGTACAAGTTTTTTTTGATAATGATTCACATTTTTAGTCAAATTGCTGCCGTAATTTTACTGAGACTTAGTTTAAAGAAATGATCAAGTCTCAGTGATTACTTGACGACGATATATTTCTTCAATAAATATACTGAGAAGCACTATGATTTCTCGACAAATTCGATTAAATATCATAATTGTACAGTAACTTATTCCCGAAAATATATAGTTAAACAAAAATTTACAAAATTGGCCGATAGGAATACAATTCTTAAATAAGAGCAATGTTTATCAATTCATTTTAAAGATGTCACAAATAGTTGACAACTGAATGATGTAAAATAATAACCTAAAGTTACTGTATTATAGAAATTTTAAGCAGATAAAATATCACTTATGACTTTTGAATTATGACTTATGACTTCCGTAAAACCGTATGAGTACCCTACAAAAAAGGTGGTTCCATAATTATTCCAATAGGAAAAATATTTAAGATTTACTTGAAAATTTAATCTAATTACTTTTCTCGATCAATTTACAACTCATGTATCCAAAACTCGATCGCCACTCTTGACTTAATACACAATATGTTATAGCTATAATTATAGAAATAATCAGGAGACGATAATGGAAAAGCGAACATTAGGCACGTCTGAAATTCAAATTACCCCAATTATTATGGGAACCTGGCAAGCGGGAAAAAAGATGTGGGTAGGAATTGAAGATTCTGAGACTATTAAAGCTATCAGAGCTGCTTTTGATGCAGGTATCACCACAGTTGATACTGCTGAAATTTATGGAGATGGTTACTCAGAACAAATAGTTGCTCAAGCATTGGGAGATGTACGAGAACAAATAGTTTTAGCTAGCAAAGTTTTCCCTAATCATCTCAAATATGACCAAGTAATAGAGGCTTGCGATCGCTCCCTAAAAAATCTCAAAACTGATTATCTTGACCTCTATCAAATTCACTGGCCTTCGGGTGCTTTTAAGAGTGAAATTGTACTAATATCAGAAACAATGAAGGCTCTAAATAAACTGAAAGAACAAGGTAAAATTAGATCAATTGGTGTTTCTAATTTCTCCAGCGATCAAATAGCAGAAGCAGCTCAATATGGTCAAATTGATAGTACCCAACCACCCTATTCTTTGTTCTGGCGAAAGATAGAAAAAGAGGAAATTCCATACTGTGTTGAAGAGAATATTTCTGTCATTGCTTATTCTTCATTAGCACAAGGTTTATTAACAGGTAAATTCGGACCAGACCACAAATTTGCCGAAGGCGATCATCGTGCTAAAAATAGACTATTTTATATCAAAGAAAATTACCAACGAGTGCAAACAGCTTTAGAAAAACTACGCCCTATTGCTGAAAGTAAACAGTGTAGTTTAGCTCAATTAGCGATCGCCTGGTTAATTGCTCAACCCCAGACAAATGCGATCGTTGGAGCACGAAATGCAGAACAAGCGACTGCAAATGCTAAAGCTGCGGATGTTAAATTATCTGAGGATGATATTGCAAAAATTGATGCGATCGGGCGGATAGTCACAGATCCTTTAGACGATCGCCCTGTCATGTGGGATTTTTAAATACAGACTTTTAGTTACATCAACTATATAGCGGTTTGGTTGTCACTTAAGTACATCAACCAGACTTAAAAGCAAGACCGCAGAAACAAAAAACCCGATCGCTGAGTGCTAATTGCTGCTATATATTAATAATTTTGGGAATAATTTTAGGGTGTGTTTAGGCGCACCCTAATACATCGATATTATTTAGTTTCAGGAAATAAATAGTAATTTACGCATTTTATCGTATTTTTTCGGGACTACAATTAATAAAAAATATTGCTCAAAATTATTTATTCCTATTTAAAGTATATTTATTTGTCATTTTAGATAAATATATTGCTATTTTTATAGAAGAGAAAAATATGTGCCGATTGTATTGTTAGTGAATTTACATAGATAAAATATCAGCATAATAGCCGATGTATTAAAGCTACCATCGCGACTAAATTGGTAACTGTCAAACGCAAAAGACCAGTGAAAAAAACTTTTGAAGTAAATTTATTAGGGTGGCTATTCCAAGATTGCATCTACCACTTAGTTGATAATAAACAGTAGAGGTAAGTAATTATGAATAACGCAATCAAAACAGCCATAGCACTTCCTATTTCTATAGCACTAGGAATATCTGCAAATTCTGCAAATGCAGCCAGTTTAACTTATGCAGAAACAGTAGAATCATACACTCAAGGCGAATTTACATACGACGACCCAGGAAAAATTGCTACCAGAACTAACGTAAATAATGCACTTGGCGCACCTGAAGATGATGCAAGTGATAATTTTCTAGCCTTGGGTTTCGGAGGAGAAGCTGTATTTAGTTTTGGTGAAATGTTCTCTAAGCAGGTAAAAGTTTGGGAGACTACTTTGGGAGGCTTTAGTTCTCAAAGTGAATATGATGAACAAGTAGAAGTCTTTGTGGGAAATGACTTAGAAAATTGGTTGAGTATTGGTGTAATTGAGAATATTGCTGATGAAGCTTATATAGGGGGAGCTACCCTAAATATTGGTAACGACAACCAGTATCAATTTGTCAGACTATTAGATTTATCCCCAGTTTCAGAAGGTCGTGATGGTTTTGATATCAATGCTATAGCCGTAAACACAGGAATGGAATCTGTTCCTGAACCCACTAGTATATTAGGTTTATTAACTGTTGGAGCATTAGGCGCGAGTTCACTTCTAAAGCGCAAACAACGATAGAATTTTCTTTTTCCAGCTCTTTCCATAAACTCTAATGCTCGTCTTCCAATATAATTAGGGAGGCGAGCTTTTCTGATAAAAATTCCATAAATTCAAAATTACCCGTAATTTATAGTTGCACCACTGTATATCAAAATAGTGGGGATAACCCACTTAAAAGGAGTACAACTGATTAATGGGTAATGACTAAATATCAATATCAATATCAAAATAAATATTCAAAATTACTACAACTCTGTGTAGTGGGATTACTGATTGGAATCTCTCAAGGCTGCGCTTCTAACACGGTCAAGTTCAAAAAACATCAACAACCAGATAATAATTCTCAGCCAACCATCACATTAACCCCACTCTTGGTAAAATCATCCCAAACTAATACCAAAAATACTACTATTAATCTAGCAACCTCTCCTGAAACTTCTACACCAAAAACAATACAAGAATTCGTAACTCAACTACCTCCTATTAATAGAGAAGCTCTCACCAAACGATGGGAACAACTACGCAACTTTGCTGAATCACGAGGCTTTCAAGTTGGCCCTAGTTCAGCCCTTGGGCGCAGTATCGACCAATTAGCAGGAACTCAAATTCCGGAAAATTTAGCAGAATTGGCACAACAGCAAAATTTCCGAGCTAGGCAAATTCTGGAAAGTTTAGAACAGAGTCCCGGTCAAAGATTTTCTAGTTGCGCTACTGATGCGGTTAGCTTCAACTGGCGCGATGTTGGAATAGTTACCCCAGTGCGAGACCAAGGAGAATGTGGCAGTTGTTGGGCTTTTGCTGCTCTGGCTGCTTTTGAGTCCAGCGCTCTCTACCACAACAACCTGACTTATTCTCAGGTGGGAGCTTTAGCAGATGGTTCGGAACAACACTTGCTCAGTTGCAGTGGAGCAGGTACTTGTAAGGGTGGTTGGTATGGACCTGTATTTAATTTTATGATTGAGAAAGGCAACCTCCCAGAAAGAGCATTTCGCTATCAGGGTGAAGATACAACCTGTCGCTTCCAACGCAATAGTCCACTGAAAGCCGCTACTTGGGGATATGTGAGTGATGACGGCGGTATTCCTTCTGTGTCTCAGATGAAGCAGGCTTTATGTAAACATGGCCCTGTGGTATCTTCTGTCCACATGACGGATATGTTTAATGCTTATCAGGGTGGGGTGTTTAATCAGAATGCTTTTGGAAAACCTAATCATGCTGTAACTATTATTGGTTGGGATGATGAAAAAGGTGCTTGGTTAGTGAAAAATTCTTGGGGTACTGACTGGGGGGAGGATGGTTATATGTGGATTGATTATAATAGCAATGGTATTGGTTATGGTGCTGCTTGGGTTGATGCTAGAAAATATCGTATGCCACGGCGGAATGCTAGCAATTGAAGTAGCAATCAGCAATCAGTAGCCAGTTTTTTCAAAGGAGATTTCAACCCCTTTGAAAATAGGGGCGACAGTTTTCATTTAGTTATTTAGTTAGACAATAGTAGGGATGTTCCATGAAACGTACCTACAAGGTTTTGGTTATGACGATGTGATTCATCAATCTGAGTAGATGCTAAAATTTTGAAAAAACAGTAAATACTCACCAATGACTAACTCAAAAAAAATCTTTTCCCTTGCTATTAACACAGTGTTAATACTAACCTTTTTTATCCCCACTGCTTTAGCTGAAACTCGTCAAGGAATGGGAAAAATTCCTTGCTCGTTGGGTGAACCTACCCATGACCAAAAGTGCCAAATGGAATCTCAATATGGTGATGAAGGTACTGCTACTTTTCTGATTACTCGTCCTGATGGAACGCAACGACGACTTAATTATGATGGTAAGGAAATAACTTCTCCAGATCGGGGCGATCGCGTAGCAGTAGGAATTTCTGAAGGTAGGTGGTTTATTGGAATTAATGACCAAGAATACTATATTATGGATGAAATTATGGTAACAGGTGTAGAGCGTGTCAATTAAAAGTAATAAGTAATACCAATTTGTAGGGACGTTCCATGGAACGTCCCTACGCGGGTGTTAGAAAAGAAATATTTAATTTCTGGAGATGTCTAATACTCTTTTTTTGTCAGGAGAGGTAATTGTGAATTGTTAAATTTTGCCCTTTTACTTCTCGATCAAAATTAACCGACTTTTGTTAACTGTTTTTTATTATCCTTAGATTCAAGAGGAGCGCTCAAAGCTTCATTCAGTTCAGCACAACCTAATTTTTCTTCTAAAATAGTCATTACTTCACGACCAAAATCATCAGGATTTCTTTGCCAAGCTTCCATACACACTTCTCCAAAAAACTCACCTAAAGGTTCTGGATTCCATAACAATTTTCTCGCAGTCCAAGGCATCAAACTCATTGGATCGTATCCTGGTTTTAGGATATTATTCTTCAAGGCATAATCTTCTAAATGGGTATGGGGTTGTAACCCAATAAAAAAGATTGCAGGTTCTACTTTATCTGCCCCAAAAATTCTTTCTAATTCTCGGTGATAAGCAATAGTTTGTCTAATAGTTTCATGGGTTTCATCAATTACATTAAATGAGTAATTAACTGATACTAAATCATTAAAACCAGCAGCTTTTAAATCTCGACAATTTTCCAATACAACCCGCAAATTATAACCCATCCGCATTTTGCGCACAAGTTCCTGGGAGCCACTAGTAATGCCTATTTCAAAATAGTTCATCCCAGTCTTGACCATTAACTCACACAACTGCGGAGTTAAATTATCGGCACGAATATATGCTGCCCAGTTAATATCATTCATTCCTGCATCAAGGATTTTTTGCAATAACTCAATTGCATCATCCATAAACCGACGAGCTGGAATAAATTGAGCATCAGTAAACCAGAAGTTACGAATACCGCGCTCGTATAGTTGCTTCATTTCAGCAACCACTTCATCCGCTGGGTTAATGCGTACTTGTTTACCCTCAATAACTGTATAAACACAGTAACAACAGTTGTGGGGACAACCGCGTTTAGTTTGTACCCCGATATAAAAATCTCGATCTTGTAGATAATATGAAAATTCGGGCCAGATGTTGTTGATATAGTTGTAGTTGCAGGCACTTTTCTCCACAGGAGCCGGTTTTTCGTGAATCATGCGATCGCGTGGTAATGTTTCTCCCACTACATAACATCGCTCATCGCTAAAATCTTCTTCTCGAAGTAGTTTTTCTAACAAAACTTCTCCTTCTCCTACAGATACAATAGTTCCTGAAGGTAAACTACGGCCTAATTGCTCGTAAAACACACTAACTGCCCCACCACCAACTACTACGCGACTTTCTGGGTGATAAGTTTTGGCTCTTTTTAACCCTCGTTTGATTAATCCTTGATTCCGCCAAAGTTCCATGTAGTAAGAAGCAGCCAATCGCATACCCCCGAAAGCGCCTCTAAGTTTAATCAGGGGATTTTTAGCGTAGTAGAATTCAAAAGCGTTTTGTAGGGGGTTGCCTCCACGACCTCCCACCGGGGCATAAATCTGAATGTCTCGCCAAGAGAAGACTAAGAGGTTAGGTTTAAATTCGTCAATACAAGCATCTAAAGCAGATCCATAATCTAGAGGTGGTACTGCCCCAAGGTCAAATATTCGTTGTTCTACTTCTGGGAATAGCTTATGGACATGATCGGCTAAATAAACAACTCCAATAGGGAATATTGGATTACAGGGAAGACGAACATAAATAATTTTGTTTTCCATAGTTGTTTTGAAGTTTAATAACACTTATGTAACATTTTGTCAATGTTTTTTGCAGACAAGGAAGAAATCTTTTCAGATATCCTGGACTTAATTAATTTTAATATTTATTTTCTTAAATTTTGTATACAACTTCTTAATAATGGTTACTAAACTTGTCTGTAAGTTAAAATCGTAAGTTAAAATCATTTATTAGTAAGATAATCTGTATAATTCGATGCTGTTGCTATAACCGGGAAAAAATTATCAAATTTTAAGGTTATTCAAAGATTTAAACTGGCCAGAAAATGGTAAAATTATAGATTTGTATTCAAGATTACAACAGATAGGGATCGCTTGATGTTAACTTATAAATATAACCAAACGTATTTATGGTAAAAATTTTTTCAAGAGTTAAGTCATGGCACAAATTCTCGATCCCTTACCCGCTAATAGTTCAAATCAAGTTCTTTGTTGCTACGTCAATGCTACAAGTCAAATTCAGATTGCCAGAATTAGCAATATTTCTAATTGGTACTTCGAGCGAGTTGTATTTCCTGGCCAGCGCTTAGTATTTGAAGCAGTAGTAGGTGCTTCCCTAGAAATTCATACAGGTATGATGGCTAGTTCAATATTGTCGGACACGATACCATGCGATCGTTTGCAGATAAATGAAGGCCCTTATTCTTCAATCTATAAAACTGAACAGACAATACCAAAGTCAGTTGCTTTACCTCAAAGAAGAAAATCCCCATCAAAGCGAGCAGCAGCTTTAAGTTCTGTAGATTAATTAGTTCAAAACAGAAGAGATAAAATCGAAGTTTGAGGAGACATCAGCTTCATTAAATATCTCCGGAAATTAAATATTCCTTTTTTGATATTCCTTTTTTAATACTCTTGTAGAGACGTTCTATGGAACGTCTCTACATTCTTTTTCACCCCTATGTCTAAAATTTAAGAATTGACAGTAGAGGGTAAATACTTCCTACCTCTGTGCTTTTCTCTTTTCTCCCCTTCCTGACTCCTATCGCCAATTTATTTATTAGTATTCAAGCGGACTGATATATAGCAATTCTATTTCAGTCGTAAATTTTTTTCTGGTGGTAGTAGGTATTAGGTGTTCAATAATTAATAATTAACAATTAATAATTAATAATTACCTCTCCTTAAAACGGATAGGATTGACCAAAATGATTTTTTTTTCTTTTCTTGGTCGATTGGATATGGCCCAGGAAACCTGCGCCATCCGACCCTACAGTCTGCTCCGCTTCGAATGTGATGAGGTGTCGTTAACGTTTGCGGTAGTTCATTATTGTAGGGTGCGCCATTACGGCTAAAATTTAGACTGTGAAAGACATTTAACAATCCGTCGCCGGGCACCATTTTATATGTGTCGGTCCACTACAGTCCGCTCCGCTTGGAATGTGATGAGGTGCCGTTAACGTTTGCGGTAGTATTCCGTTAGCGCAGCTCCTCCGCAGGAGATAGGAAAGTTATGCGCCCGCGCGACCGCTTTTTCTCCGCAAAAGGAGAGGCTTTAGACCTTAATTATTCGGTAAGTGGTAGGTGGAAGAGAAAATAAATATATCTAAATTTTTCACAAATTCTGATATATTTATTTTCTTATCTGAATTTACGCTGTCTGAAGTGGCTTTTTGTGCATATTAAATCGCTAAAATAATTTTAACCGTACTTGCCAAAGGCATCATCGTATTCAATCATTTCTCACAAGCTTTATCTTGAATAAAGTTTAAAACTAAGTCTTGATTGGGTTTGAAATAATAGACGACAGATGCACCTAACAGTAAAGCTATAATAATTAAAATCCCTAAACCTATCAAAATCTTCAAGAAGATTTTTTCTTTTCTTTAATAAACTGCAACCTGATATATTATTCTGACAATCTGCACCTTTTCTGTATTCTGGAATAAATTTAATAAAAAAATTTTATAAAAATCAGTCAGTATTTTGTCTAAACATTTTTCCATCTGTCTTTTACGAGAATGAACCAGCTCTGATTTTTTCAAGGGGGAGCTAAAATTTAACTATGCTGAATTAACCGGACTTAATATGACAGAAAATCAAAACTCAGAAACTTTTATATTTAGAATTTCTCCTTTGATTAAATTAACCCTTTTAAGTTTATATATTGCATTGACGATACCTTTACCTTTTTTATCTCAAGTCACAAATGCCCCAGTATCTCCTGTTGTTTTAGGAATGGCCCTAGTCCTAGGAGCAATAGCATTATACGTGGCTCTTGCGGAGCGAGTAATTGTTAATGACCAGGGAATTCAGGTCTCCTATCCAATCTGGGTCCCAGACTTGTTTCGCAAAGGTTGGTATTTACCTTGGGCAGAAGTAAAAGCTCTCAAACCTCGAACTACAGGCCAAGGTGGTCTAGTTTACTACTTCCTGGATAATTCTGGAAAAGGTTATTTGTTGCCCATGCGAGTAGTTGGGTTTGCCAAGTTAGTTCGGATAGTCGAAGCTAAGACAGATATTGATACTACTGATGTGCGACCTTTGTCACAACCTTGGATGTATTTGATTTTGTTGGGCTGTACTCTACTGCTATTATTGGTAGATGCTTGGACTATCTCCAATGCTATGGGCTAAACAGATGATAAAAGTGGACAATTACTACATTTTTGATTTGTAGAGATAACCACTCTCAGTTCTATCAGAAAGTTTTGCACTCTTGATTCTTTTTAAGTAGTTAAACAAAATTATTTGTATATTTACAGTTGAATTATATTTCTTTGCAAGAGATAGTTTAATCCAATTTATTTTAGTAAAAAATTCACTCCCTTTAGAACCTTGACTCTTCTTAGATGATGATTTACTTAATTTTCCATAGGAAACTCTGTTTGCAGAGCATGACCTAGGAAAAGAGGCTACTTCTGAATTCGTTTCTTTAGTGGTTTTGGTGCATCAATCTTTTTACCATTACTGAAAGTAGCAAATGTTTTGATTCCTCAGTCAATTTTTCGGTGAAGATGGTCTGACTGGGGTTTAAATGAACTTGTTTTATTATTGTCTAGTTAAGAATCTCTGTTTGCGCAGCGTTGGGTCAGCAAAGCAAGAATCTCCCGTTAGATTACTTCATTACCTCACAACAAGGCTATTATATTGAACTCAATACACCTTGGGCGTTTTATACTAAGCCCGATAAATGTTTGTGACAAATGAGTACCTAGAAGTCTCTCTCAGAAATACTTGGCCTTTGCAGGGATTCTTCAAATTGCTATTATTCTGCCCCATACTCTCTCACTAATATCTCACTAATAGTTAAACAACCAGATTGACATTTCTTCACTAAAAAATGCTAGAGCAAAAGCCTCAATTATATTTGGACAGGGTAAGTTTGACTACCCCAATTAGTTCCTACTATTTACTTAAAGATGTTTCTTTTGCTATAGAAAAAGGTTCACGGGTTGCTGTGGTGGGTGCTTCGGGGGCTGGTAAAACTTCTCTGTTGCGGTTAATCAACCGATTGATTTCTCCCACCAGTGGTTTAATATATTTGGAAAACCAGGACTACCGAAAGATACCTGTAATTCAGCTACGGCAACAGGTAACATTGGTATTACAAGAGTCAAGACTTTTGGGAATGTCCGTAGCAGAAGCGATCGCCTATCCTTTAAAACTAAGAGGATTAAGGCCCAGTGATATTCAGCAACGATGTGACTATTGGATACAGCAGTTAAATATTCCTTTAGATTGGTTATCAAAGTCGGAATTGCAACTTTCAGTGGGGCAGAAACAGTTGGTGGCGATCGCTCGTGCTGCTGCAATTCAACCAAAAATTCTGTTGTTGGATGAGCCGACCTCTGCCCTAGATATTGGTAAAGCTAATCTAGTTTTAGGAGTATTAACAGCCTTAGCCAAGAGTGGAGTAACGATTGTCATGGTCAATCATCAACTGGATTTAGCCCAACAGTTTTGCACACAACTATTACAGCTAAATCAAGGAGAATTAATTGAAGATTCTCCTAGCTCTGAGGTAGATTGGGTTAAATTACGGGATAGTTTAATCCAAGCAGAAGTGCAACAAGCTGAAGAATGGAGCTAGGGAACTTAAGCTGGTGCCACTTCTGGATTTTGTATTGGCTCTCGAGGATGATGCTGAATTTTTCCCATACTGAGCATTTCTCGATTAAATCGATAGCCTACATTTCGCACTGTCTGAATTAAACTAGGTTGCCGATGGTCTATTTCAATTTTTTTCCGCAAAGACAGTACATGAGTGTCTATAGTGCGGGGATTATCAATAGCATCTGGCCATGCTCTTTGTAGCAACTGTGAACGGGTTAGGGGTATTCCTCCTGCTTGAGCGAGAACATAGAGGAGACTAAATTCTTGTGGGGTCAAATCAATTAGATTACTCTTGAGCCTAACTCTACGGTGTACCAAATCAATAATTAGATCGCCATAATCTAAGCTGATTGGTGGGGTTATAGTTCTCCGGCGACGCAATAGTGCTTCTACCCTAGCCATAAACTCTTGCATACCAAAAGGTTTAGTAAGATAGTCATCTGCTCCTGCCTTCAAGCCTGCCACAATATCCGCTTCAGTTTTGCGGGAGGATAACATTAAAATCATGCATTGATCCTGTTGCCAGAGCCACTGACAAAATTCTAAACTATTTCCTTCAGGCAGTTCGGCTTCAAGAATCACCAAGTTTGGGCAGCTAGTATATAGTAATTCTTTGGCATGATGAATATTTTCTGACTGATTTACCCAGTGCTCCACTTGCTGCAAATGCCAACCTAGTAGCGATCGCAGATGCGAGTTTCCTTCTACAATTAAGATACAAGCAGACCTCACCTATTTTAAATAAGCTTCCTTTATAATTATATTTTTACAGCGTAGCAGAAATTATTGTGATAATTTTGTAACTTATGTTACCTAGCTTCAAAGTTTCTCTAAACAATGTTTCCTAAACTTTTAATTATATCATATATTTGAGATTTTTTTTAATATCAGAATAATTAAAATTTTTTGTGAAGATTAACGGAAAGTCTGAAAATAATATTGTAGATAGATGATGGACTGGAAAAAAGTAATTTCTAAGTCTACTAAAGAGTTGAGAGGCTTCAGGAAATTGTTTTAAAATAGAATTAGGAAAACACAATAGTACAAAATTTTCCATGTTAGAAGTAGTGATGTAACGTGCAATACCAATTCTATACTTTGTTAAAAGGATGAGCATTTATATTGCTTAAAAATAAACAGTAGAGGTTGCATTAAATAGCAAATAACATTAATCTGAAACTAGCTTCTAGCAAAATATATCACAATTAATCTTGAGAAAAAAAGCAAATGTTAACTGATTCTCTAACAATCCGCCACTACCAAAAACTGACTGACGCCCTCGTCGAAATGTGGAACAGAGGTTATCGCTTTGAAGAGATGCGTATGTATTTAGATGGCTATTTAGCAGCCCTCAGAACCTCTAAAGCTATTGAACCCTATTTAATTCATAGATTGGAGGAAGAAACAACTCGCTATATATACGATACCTCAAATTTTGAAATGCCAGTACAAACTCAAACAGAAGTAGATTATTACTAATCTAACTAATCTAATAAAAAAAAAGAAGGGTGCTATAAGCATCCTTCTTTTTTTTAGAATCTGATTAGAATCTGAGAGTTAGAAATGCCGCTCTGATTAAGAAGCCAGGGCAACTGTTACCATTTGCTCTAATTCGCCTTTATTGTATAGTTCAATCATCACATCAGAGCCGCCGATAAACTCGCCATTAATGTAAACTTGGGGAATTGTAGGCCAGCTAGAATACTCTTTAATTCCTTGACGAATTTGTTCATCATCTAACACATCACAAGTCTCATAGTTCGCTCCCAGTTGGTTCAACATTTGTACCACATTGTTAGAAAAACCACACATGGGCATGAGCTTAGTGCCTTTCATAAATACCATAATTTTGTTTTGAGTAACTAAATTATCGATTCTTGCTTTCAATTCTGGAGTCATGACTATTTCCGTAATAACTTTTACAATTTGAGATGGTAATACATACGATTAATCTGCCACAAGACAAATGGCAAATTATTAGGGCAGGTTCTAGAATTGATTAATTATGACATAGGTAGCTGATACCTACTGTCTGCCACTCTACAGAACTTATATAATATAAGTTGGATCAGCTTGGATAAGCGAACCTTAGAGGGCAGGCCATTAATCATTTGATTAGCTTAAAATCGGGTAGAGCCGATCCTATAAACAACCTATAAATAAAGTGTTTATATATTCGAGAGCTTCAATACCTACTAGACTGACACAGCTAAAATGGTGCGTTACGACGGATTGTTAAATACCTTTGACAGCTTATATTTTGGCCGTCTAACACACCCTACAAGAATGAACTATTTTAGGTGAACCGCGGCACTACACTACTAGTACTTCAATACCTACACGAATAGTAGTTAATTAGGATTTGACAAAATCGTCTAATCAACATTTTTGTATAACCTGTTTTACGGGTTTTATTCCAGCTCTCAACCCGTAAATTTACCGTAAATTTAAAATAGATTTACCAGAGCTTGGTAAATCTCATCTTGGTTTTCGCTACATTGACAATCAAATTTCAGAGACAAAAAATCAAAAATTTGATTTTGTCGAATTAAGTCTAATATTGTCTAATTGTTTGTTTTCTGTTGCCAACTTTGTAGGGCAAAACTAAAACTAAGCAATTTGTCCTGCTGTTTCCCACTCTTGAGGGGTATAAGTTTTCAAAGCCAAAGCATGAATAGCTTCTGAGTCCATAGCTTCCTGTACAGCACGATAAACCATTTGATGTTGTTTCACCAGAGTTTTCCCTTCAAACTGAGACGAAACAACAATGGCCTGTAAGTGGTCCCCACCACCTGTTAAATCTTGAACTTGTACCTGAGCATCTGGCAACTGAGCCTTAATCATTCCTTCAACTGTCTCTAAATTCATTATTCAGTTTCCCTATACAAATATTGTCATTCTACATTTTAATTTAGAGATTGGGATGAGGCAGGAGGTTGGTCATCTCCAGATGATCTAGGATAAGGAATATCAACAAATCCTAATTCTAGTAACTGTTGATAAGCTTTCTTTCCTAAATCGCGAGTGGGTTGCTGAGAGCTGATAATTTGAACCAGTAATGGTACAGCTAGTTCTGGTTCGTTTTGAGCTCTATGTACAAGGGCCAACTGATAAGTGGCTTGGTCTCGCATTTGGGCAGTTTCGAGGGCCTTAGTACGTTGGTCATCAGCCAGACGGTTATCAATACCAGAAAAACTAGCGGCTAGTTGACTATAGAAGTTAGAAAGTTGGTTAAATATTTGGCGAGCTTCTTGGAGCTTTTGGTTAGCCAAATCATAGTTTTCTGAGGCAATGGCATTGTCAGCTTCGGTCATTAAACGTTGCCCTCCATCAAGACTCAGAAGACTATTCTGTGGATCTAAAGGACGGACATTTTCTGGTTGGGTTGGTTGTATGGGTTGAACTGGGGAAGAGGGAAAATTTTCATCTGTTGGCTCTGCGGGCTGAACTTGAATTGGAATTTCTGGTTGAGCTGATTCTTCTGGTTGAGCATTTAATGGTTGTGGCAAGACTATGAAAGCTGCCATAATCGGAAGGGTGAGGCCGAATGTGGAGCAAATAAGACTAACAGGTCGAGAAAATATCATGATCGCTTAGTGGGTTTGTATAAATCAAAAACTATTTTCCTGGTATACTATCATTTCCAAAACTTCTTAGAGACTCTAAATGATTGTTTGGGATTAATATTAGGTATAAAATCAATCTAGTTGCCAAAACACTAAGTATTTATATCTGGTTGAATACTTAAATTTTGCTGGAAATAAGGCAGAAGGTAGAAGGGAGTTATAGTGAAGGAAAAAAGGAAGGTTGTAAGGGAAACAGTTATTGAGCGCTAATTATCCGGATATAAGATTGAATTTAATATATATAACATGGTTAGTATGTTATATTCTGAGTTATTTCCTGAGAATAATTTTCTATTGATTATAGCCTAGATAAACATAAATATAGATACATTATGGGAGATAAAATACCAAAACCAGGATGATAATTAAATTTTTTCCTTTGTTCCTATTTGTTTCTTTTGAAACTTTAAAGTGAACTTAATTACAATCAAGATAAAATCTATAGTAGTCTATCTAGTAGCAGTGTTATAGCAATCCTATTTCAGTTATAAATTTTTGGTGGTGGTAGGTGTTAGGTATTAGGTGGTAGGTAGAAGACAAAATAAATACATCTAAATTTTTCACAAATCATTTAGGATTGCTATATATCATTTTAGGTTGAATACTTATAAATAATTACCTAGGAGTCTCCTCCTCTGCGAGCCGTACAGAATTGCTGGAGAAAAGTACAATTATAGAAATTATCTTTATCCCTATTGTAAATTATTAAATTTTATTTATAACTGACCCGTCCGAACATGAGATTAGTTGATGTTTATTAAGATTCCGAAGTGGTTTAGCAATACTAAGATTTTTGATTCCCAAAACTAAACAGCAAGTTTTTAGGACTTAAGCATTTATTGACCTAATACCCTAAATCTAAATATATATAACCATAGTTTTTAAGTTCTATATCTAATGTTAATTGGTCTGCGATAAATTTTCCCCTTGCTTGTATAAAAACAGTTTAAATATTCGATTTGTCGAGTGTTGGTTGGAGTTAGCCCTCTATTAACCCTCTATAAGATTACAGGATTAAAATAATACAATAGGTTGACCTAAATATTCCAGATATAATATAGAAGCCATTTGATATCTATATAATTATCATAGTTAAGTCTTCTCGCCCATCAATTTTGAGGAAAAATCTGCGTATTTTGTGGAATTTTTATTTCTTCCCTCTTACCTCTTACCTCTTATCTCCTGACAAAAAAAACGAAAGTATTGAGAAAGATACTAAATGGGTTCTATAAAGCAGGTGTTAGGTGGGTCGGTAAACTATTCTCACCTAACACCTAAAACCTAGCACCTACAAAAAATCAAAGTATATTTTGACTATAGTTAAACAGCCATGAAATTAACTGGTGAATGACTAACACTAGCCAAAGCTTCCACCAAACTCCGAACCGCAGCTACCATAGCCACTTCATCATTGAGACGGTTAATTGCAGACCCAACACCAACCCCAGCAGCACCAGCAGCAACAGCTAGTGGAGCAGTAACATTAGAAATGCCAGAAGCACATAACACAGGCACAGACACAGCTTGAGAAATCTCATAAGCTGCTGCTAGAGTGGGGGCAGCTTTTTCAATTAATCCCAATGTTCCAGAATGAATAGGTTTGGCACTAACACCACCCTCAGTTTGAATAATATCAGCGCCAGCTTCCACCAACTCAGTCGCTAGTTGCACCTGGCGATCTAGTTCGAGAATGTGGGGCACAGTTACCGACACAGTAATATTTGGTAACAGTTTTCGGGTTTGCTTGGTTAACTCTAGCACTTCCTCTGCCTCAAACCGTAAACCTTGGGCGTAGAAAGGGTCATAGTTACCAATTTCAATCAAATCAGCACCAGCACCCACTGCGGGCAAAAACTTAGCAGGTTCGATGGCCGACACACAGATGGGCAGGTTGGTCAAACTGCGAGCCATCTGTACTAAGTTAGGCTCGGCAGCAATATCAACATAAGTAGCACCACCTAGGGTCGCTGCTTTAACGGTTGCTGCTACTCTATCTGCATCAAAGTTAGTTAAGCCACTAATAACTTTCAGGGCACGGCCACTTTTCAGTGCAGTTTGTAATCTATAGTCAGTCATTATCAGGTTAACCTTTAATCTTACAATTTTGTCACCATTATTGTGCCACGGAGTAGACACTTGAGTATATGGACAACAAACAATTTTCACTAATTCCCGACACCGATCGCTATTGGCTTATAAATGCTCATGTGCCTGTATGTCTTATAGAAGCAGATTTTGAGATAGCTCCTCAAACTAGGGAGGGTCTGTCATTAGTGGATATAGAAGTCAATGGGGGAGCCATTAGCCAAATTGTCTATTCATCATCCCGCCTCCCACTTTCCCCGTCTCCCAATGCCGATCGAATTGGGGACATTCCCACTATTGACCTACAAGGAGGCCAAGTATGGCCATGTTTTGTGGATATGCACGCCCACCTGGATAAGGGACATATTTGGATGCGATCGCCAAACCCAGACGGTAGTTTTAATGGTGCTTTAGAAGCGGGGGCTAGGGATGCTAGGCAATATTGGAATGCTGAAGATATCTACCGTCGAATGGAATTTGGGCTTAAATGCAGTTATGCCCACGGCACAAAGGCTATTCGTACTCATATTGATTGTTTTGGGGAATTAATAAATATTAGTTTAGATGTATTTCAAGCTCTCCAGAAAAAGTGGGCGGAGCGGTTAATTTTACAACCTGTTTCTCTGGCTACTGCTGATTATTTTTTAACTAGAGAAGGAGAAAAATTAGCTGACAAAATTGCTAATATGGGGGGGATACTTGGGGCTGTGCCATTTATGAATTCAGATTTAGATAATCAATTAGATAGGTTATTTAGTTTGGCAAAAGAACGTCTATTAGATTTAGATTTACATACTGATGAAAATGGCAACCCTAATTCTGTGGTTTTAAAAGAGGTAGCTAAAACTGCTATTCGCTATCAATTTTCTGGCAAAATAGTTTGTGGTCATTGTTGTAGTTTGGCGGTACAAACTCCGGAACAAGTAACAGAAACTCTCAAGTTAGTTAAGGAGGCTGATATTAGTATTGTGAGTCTGCCAATGTGCAATCTTTATCTGCAAAGTCGGCGAGATAATCATACTCCCAGTTGGCGAGGTGTGACATTATTACATGAGTTGAAAAAACAGGGAATTTATGTTGCTGTGGCGAGTGATAATTGTCGAGACCCGTTTTTTGGATTTGGCGACCAT
The DNA here is from genome assembly GCA_049647275.1 of Microcoleaceae cyanobacterium. Taxonomy (GTDB): domain Bacteria; phylum Cyanobacteriota; class Cyanobacteriia; order Cyanobacteriales; family Microcoleaceae; genus JASJEE01. The sequence continues at coordinate 4,166 of JBARXI010000837.1, read as the reverse complement.
GATGTTTTGGAAGTATTTAATATGGCGGTGAGAATTGCTCATTTAGATATGCCTTATGGAGACTGGCCTTGTGCTGTGACTAAGACTCCAGCCGATTTAATTGGTTTGCCTAATATTGGCAGAATTAGAGTTGGATTACCTGCTGATTTAATTCTGTTTAAAGGGAGAAATTTTAGTGAATTTTTGTCGCGGTCTCAACATGACCGAGTTGTTTTGAGAAATGGTAAAGTTATTGATAGAACTTTACCGGATTATTGTGAATTGGATGGTTTATTGTCTTGATAGGAATCTGATTGAAATGTATTGTCATGCCACATAAATTTTAGTAATGAGATTGCAGGAGGTATTTTAGGAGTGAGTATAGTGATGGCTTTAATAATACCTAAATATTAATAATGAATTGCATAAATCATTGGTCGTCTGAGAAGTATTTTAAGATAGAGATAATTTGAATAGACTGGAGTCAGGATTAATGGTTGATTTAATCGGTAATAAGTAGGTGGCTTTAATTATCTGTCAAATAATGATGGAGATTCAAAACGGTTAAAACCTCTTTAAAACTGGTTTGTGGCTTGACTATTCAGATGTTTCGTTTCTTATACCATTTGACTAAATGCTTGTCACATTTGAAGAGGGAAAAAGCGTAGCTTTGCGTTAGCGCCAGCTTTGCTATAGCAAGGGGAATACTTAACAATTTTGGGTAGAAAGTTCCGACCCCGAAGCAATCTCCCCTAATTATCTACAGCTACCATCCCATTAATATGTAACACTCCCTTTTGTGACATTCTTAAGGTGAAATGGTATTAGATCGAGTTCTTTTTATTTCTCCCAAAGAATCCTTGGATTTTGTTCAAGAATTACAAAGTGAAACCAACAATTAATTAATAAATCGTTAATTTACTAAGACAATCATCAATAGAATAACTAACCACAATATCTAATCAGAAAAACAAAAAAAAATTGATGAGCAAACCGAAAATAACTAAATTTCATCCTTGCCCTTGTTGTGGTTATTTTACCTTAGAACAACCACCACCAGGAACATATCAAATCTGCCCAGTTTGTTTTTGGGAAGATGCTAATAGTTTTCACGAATGGGGAACAAATGATTGTACTGTCAGAGAAGCGCAGAAAAATTTTAATCGTTGGGGAGTTTGTGAAAAAGAATGGCGAAATTGGGTGAGGCATCCGACTGAAAGTGAAGCTAGACCACCTAATTGGAAAACCTTAGAGGAAAAATTTGATATTTTTAAACAACAAGTTATTCAAGCTATTCAGCAAGCATTTGCTGGAGTAAGGCTAGAGGATGGAATTACCTTAATTGAAGGTCGCATGATTGATGATTATATGTTTGATTTTTCTCTAAAAAAAGAAGATCGGGACGAGCGATGCCAACAACAAATTGACCATAATATTTTAGCTAAAAATGGAGGAGTATTTATTTCCCAAGATTTGATTGAAAGCTTATCTGTTGAGGAATTATTACCCAATAATTGGCAAGATACTAATGATAAGTTAATCGAAACATTATCTGATGTTTTAAGTTTTTTAGATGAAAAAGGCTACCGTTTCTATCTGCCTGCTTATATTTTATGGACAATCAAGAATTATGATACCTCCAATAACAATTCTATTGACTCTACTATATTTTCTTTAATGCCATCCCCTTTTAATCTATCTCGTAGACAATTTTTTACGAGGAAACAATCAGAAGCAATTTGTAAATTTTTACGTTTTATGAGTATTAACGATAATTACAGTATAAAAGATGCCTTTGAAGCATTAAAATATTGGGGAAAATTTTGTCAACCTTTAGGCAATGATGTTTACGATCAATGTTAGTTAGAAAAAATATAATAGTTAATTTATATCAGATTCAGTTGTAGGGTGGGCAATACCTATAGGTATCTTTGTATAAAGGTTTTAGCTGACTACGCGCATTGCCCACATTATGCGTTTATTTATGCCGACTTACTTAGTTGATTTATATCATATTCATTTGCATAGTTATAAATTATGAATTAGGAGTTTCTAGCCAAAATAAACAGGATATAAAAACTAGAAGGAAAAGAAAATATTTGATCGATAGTGTTCTATAAACGCTATAATAATGTTGAAATAACCTATTACTCAAAATAGCAATGACGAAAACTGAAACTAAACAAATAAATTGGGATAAACTAGTATCAGGTCTAGAAGGAATTGAAGTTATTCAAGATACAGATCGAGTCATTAAACTATCATTAGACTATTACCATTTTAGCCCAGTTTTACAATCACAACTCAAACATAATAAAGCTAACATTGTTGTACGTCCTACCAATGAAAAAGAAGTTTTACAAATAGCGAAAACTTGCGTTAAATATAAATCACCCTTAACAGTAAGAGGAGCCGGAACTGGTAACTATGGGCAATGTATTCCTCTAGAAGGAGGGGTAATTCTCGACACTACAAAAATGAATAAAATCAATTGGATAAAACCTGGTTTTTGCTGTGTTGAACCAGGAGTAAAATTAGTAACTATTGATAAAAAAGGGCGGGAAATTGGTTGGGAATTACGAATGATGCCTTCTACTTATCGCATCGCTACAATAGGCGGATTTATTGGTGGCGGTAGTGGTGGAATAGGTTCTATTAATTATGGTGCATTGCGCGATCGTGGTAATGTTTCTGCAGTACGAGTAGTCACAATGGAAGATGAACCAAGAGTAATAGAATTACGGGGTGATGATGTACAAAAAGTTAATCATGCTTATGGTACAAATGGCATTATTACTCAATTAGAAATACCTCTAGCTCACAGTTATCCCTGGGCAGAATTAATTGTCAGTTTTGACGACTTTATGACCTGTGCAAAATTCGCTCAAGCACTAGGAGATAGTGATGGAATTGTGAAAAAATTAATCACAGTTTTTTCCTGGCCAATTCCTAGTTTTTTTGCTGGGATAAAAAATTCAATTCCTGAAGGAAAACATTGTACTTTTTTGATGATATCTGAATATAGTTTGGAATCTTTTGTGGATTTAGTCAAAGAATTTAATGGCAAAATTTGCTATCAAAAATCGGATCAAGAAGCAAGTAAAGGCACACCTCTAGCTGAATTTACTTGGAATCATACAACATTACACGCTCGGAGTGTAGATACAAATTTAACTTATTTACAAAGTGGCTTTCCAACTGATAGAAATCTTGAACTTGTAGAAAAAATGTATCAGCATTTTGGTGATGAAGTAATTATGCACTTAGAATTTACGCGGACTAATGGTCAAACTAGACCAGCAGGATTACAAATTGTGCGTTATAGCACAGAAGAAAGACTGAATGAAATTATTCAATATCACGAAGAAAATGGAGTAATGATTTTTAATCCTCATACTTATATATTAGAGGATGGAGGGATGAAATCTGTAGATATAGAACAATTAGAATTTAAAGAAAAAGTAGACCCTTATGGATTATTAAATCCGGGAAAAATGAGAGCTTGGTTTGAAAAATAAGTTGATTTATATTCTTTATGAATTAGCATAATTTTTCATCAAAGCAAATTAATGGCAGTTTTGGATCTACGGATTGACTATATCAATCCAGTAAATATTCCATTCTAGATACAAATTATGAACTTATTTTTGGGATGCACAATTGTTGTTTTAACCGAGGTTTTAATTAATTTTTTTTATCTCCGAAAAACTGTACTATGACTAATAGTATTAACTACTTCCAGAAGGTAGATTACTACAAGTTTTTTCAATTAAATATGCTTCTGGCACACTTATTAATTTCGGTGGCTTAACACTAGGAAGACAATCTTTGTAATGTTGTTGTTAAATCCTCTTGACAAAACTGCTTTCTAGTTCGCTCCACCGTTGCTACTGATATTTTTAAGGTCTTGCTGACTATTCGATCGGTCTTACCTTCACTGGCCATTAGTAGTGTATGTGCCAGTCGAATTACTCTGGTATTGAAACTAGCCTGTTTGAGTATATCTAGTAGTTCTTGCTTTTGTTGTGATGAAAGATTTACTGGATGTAATTTATTCATATATAGAACCCATTTTATATCTATCTAATTACTATAGTTAAGTCTTCTCGCGCATCAATTTTGAGGAAAAATCTACTCTGTTTGTGGAATTTTTCTTTCTTCCCTGTTCCCTCTTGCCTCTTATATCA
>JBARXI010000836.1:0-5707 GCA_049647275.1 Microcoleaceae cyanobacterium | reverse complement strand
ATGGTTTGAAGGAATATTCCCATCCGATTTTACGAAGTCAAACGGTAAGCTCTACCGGGATGGCCTGCGGAGTGGGCAAACCCTTTAGTTGCCAAACTAAAGCCACGTTGAAACAGGAAGTTAACGCTAAAACTACCTATGTCCAGTTAAGTCTAGATTTGGGTAGTTTTGGGTCAGTTTAATAGAGCGGTTTTATATCGAAACCCCTGACAGCAAGCAGCAGCTAACAACAAACACATCTACAATCCTAAATTTAGACTGAAGATTACTCTGTGCTGATGACAAATTGCTATTTTCAATACAAAAAACCCCTGCGCTCAGGCTGGCAGGGGTTTCAAAGACCAATCACATATTTTCGCCATTCTTTGTTGTTACCACTTTTAACGTGTTTAGTCAACTCAAAGTAAAGACCACTATAGGGTTTTCGAGGGAGATAGCGCAAGGTCATATTAGCCTCCTTTGGGGTGCGACTACCTTTTCTAACGTTGCAGCGAACACAAGCCGTCACAAGATTTTCCCAGGTATCCCCACCGCCACGCGATCGTGGCACAACATGATCTAGGGTCAAATCATCACCAATATAACTACAGTATTGACAAGAATGACCATCTCGGTGCATAATATTTCGGCGAGTCAAAGGAATATCCTTGTAAGGCACTCGGACATAGTAGCGCAGTCGGATGACTGTAGGTAGGGGAAAATCTGGGAGGATATATACCCCGTTGTGTTCAATCGGCTCCGCTTTACCTTTGAGCAACAAGACGATCGCTCGCCGCCAACTCGTGATATTGAGCGGTTCGTAAGAAGCGTTCAACACTAAAACATTGGCCATTGATATTTCTGAGAAGAGAATATTTTTTCAGATGTTAGCACAATTGACATCTTTTGTCCCAAAAGAATTAGACTTAAGCAGTTTTTTGCCAAATTTCTAGGTAGGGTTTGCTGAGGTCAGTTTTTTTGTGGGGGTAGGAGTCAGGATTCAGGATAAATGGGGAAGAAAGAGAAGATAGGAGCAACAATAGTAGGCGTTGCATATTTGCGTATTGGAATTGTAGGTTGGGAGAAAGAGGAAGTAGAGGAAGTAAAAGATGGGATTTACCTGCTCGGTAAAGATTCATCCTTTGATTCAGCAATGCCCAATAGTATGTTTAATTTTTCAACCTGAGTCCGGTCAAAATGCTGAGATGTTCAGCTTTTGCTCCTAAAAGCTGGCACTTTTTTATGACCAAAAAGGCTAAAGCAAAGCATTTACGGCTTTTAGAGTCGAGCGACAATCCCTAGGTAAAAAATATCTTTTTTCATTTTTCTAAATACAATCTTTTCTCTACCCTGATTGTGTGAATTATAAAAGCAAATAGTGTTAGATAGTAAAGTTATTTTATGGAGCAGTGAGTGAAAATGTTGAGCTGGGAAAATGCCTCTTTTAAAACTCTAGCAACAGAAAGCTCAAATCTGGGAGCGATAGAAAGTGATGCTTATGGAGACATTTGTCAAAGAGCCTGGGTAGAAATTAAGGATTGGGCATTGACCCATAATATTCGACAACTCAAAAGTCTTTTATCAGCAAAAACTAAATTAATGGGAGTAGTTAAAGCAGATGCTTATGGCCATGGAGCTTGTAAGGTATCTCAAACTATTTTAGAGGCTGGTGCAGATTGGCTGGCAGTAGCTACCGTACCAGAGGGAATAGAATTAAGATTAGCTGGAATTGATGCGCCTATTTTAGTTTTAGGTGCAACAGATAGACCAGAACAAATTCAAGCGATCGCTCACTGGCAACTTCAACCAACTATTTGTACCCCCCAGCAAGCTTTAGTTTTCTCAGAAACTCTCTCCCACTCGACTGAAGCAATGCCAGTACATCTCAATTTAGATACAGGAATGTCTCGTTTGGGTACTTCTTGGCAAAAGGCAGTCGAATTTGTGCAATTTGTGCAGGGATTACCAAATTTAAAAATTGCTAGTATTTATTCTCACTTAGCTACAGCAGATAATCCCGACCAGACAGTGATGAGACAGCAGCACCAGAGGTTTGAGGAAGCAATAAATTTGTGTGGTATTGGTGGAAAAGATTTTCCTGGTGACGTTAAGATTCATTTTGCTAATTCCGCGACGACTTTAACTGACTCTGCTTTGCACTATGATATGGTGCGGGTGGGTTTAGCTATTTATGGTCTTTATCCAGCACCTCATCTGCACAAGAAAGTTGACTTAAAACCTGCAATGCAGGTTAAAGCGAGGGTGACACAAGTCAAAACTATAGAAGCAGGAATTGGTGTTAGTTATGGTTATAAGTTTATAGCCAAAAAGAGGATGCGTTTGGCAGTGGTGGGTATTGGATATGCTGATGGTGTGCCTCGTAATCTTTCTAATCAGATGAAAGTCATTGTGCGGGATCAACTTATTCCGCAAGTGGGAGCTATTACGATGGATCAGTTGATGTTGGATGTGAGTGATATTCCCGATTTAGAAACTGGTGAAGTTGTAACTTTATTGGGACAGCAAGGTAAATATCAAATTTCTGCTGAAGACTGGGCAAATACTTTAGGAACTATTTCTTGGGAAATTCTTTGCGGTTTTAAGCATCGGCTACCTCGTGTAGCAGTTTAGCTTTAAAGCCTAAAAGTAAATAGAGGCAGAGTGGGTTTTATGATTGAGAGCGGATATTTAATATCTATAAATAATGTGACATCGCACTGCCGCAAAACTAGCAGATATAAGCATAAATAATATTATATCAAATCCGCTAGCTTTAGAGACTGATAAGAAACCGGGTTTGTATTAGATAGCCGACAATACTGACATCTACTCGTGCAAACCCGGTTTCTGTATTTATATCAATACTACCGGATTTGATATTACTTAATCTTCAGAATCTTCAGCTAATAGAGCTTGTCTATAATAATTAAGAGCTTGAGAATCTAGACCTTTTCGGAGTAAAGTATCACCGATTAGACGATAAATAGTGGTTTGATTTGGCTTCAATTCACTAGCTTTTAGATAACATTCTAAAGCATTATCTAACTCACCTTTTTTCTGGTAAGCATCTCCTAGATGTTGATAAGCTAAAACAGAATCTGATTTCACTTGAAGACTTTTTTGATAATTTGATATAGCTTCATCTACTTGACCTTTGATCATCAAAGCATTTCCTAAACTGAGATAAATATTCGGGTGGTTTGGCTGAATTTCTATTGCCTGTTGGTATGTAGAAATTGCTGCGTCTATTTTTTGCTGCTTTTGCAGAGCATCTCCTAACTTAATATAAACATTTACCGGTTGTTTTGCTCTCAATTTTATCGCTTTTCTATAAGCATGAATTGCCTGTAATGTTTGTCCTTGTTGTTTCAGACTGTTGGCTAAATTTATATATATTTTTACTGGTTGTTTTGGTTCGATTGCTATAGCTTTTTGGTAGTAAGTTATGGCTGCATTAATATTTTTTTGTTTCTGACTCACTTTTGCTAAACTTAAATATGCTGCTGCGTTATCGGGGTTGATAGTAATAATTTTTTCATAGCATTTAATTGCTTGGTTAAACTGTTTTTTTTGTTGATTAATTTCTGCTAATTGTTGGAGTGGTTGTATATATTCTGGATAAATATCTAGGGCTGTTTGATATTTTTTTATAGCTGCCTCTAGTTGACCTTGTTTTTTCAGTTTTTTTCCTTCTTTTAAGTTGTGTTCGGCGGCTTCTAATTCAATTTGTGATGGCATTTTTTCTCCTATTTATAATATAGACTGGAATATGCTTTTATGATTATAGATGTAAAATACATAGTAAATAATGATTCATTGTTAATTTTTATTAAAGATTTTCAATTAAAGCAGATTATAGTAGAAAATAAAAGTTTAGCAAAACTCAGGAAAAAGTTTGGGGTGTAATTGCGATCGCTATATTTTATAAGTAATTAAAGCTCTGCAAAAAATGTTTTTTTTACAGTTATAAATGGTCGCAAACAGTTGTTGCTAAAATCAGAAAAACAATAGAATTTACTAATCGATAATACAGCAGAATTTTGTAATTGTTAAGGCTCCTAAATTTGTCGGATTAAGTTTGGAGAAGATACCTACTGAAATGACACACCGAAAAATGTAGGTTGGGATGAATAATAGTGAAATTTAACCTACAATCTACAATCTCATAGACCTTTTTAGCTCTGCAAATTTACTACGAAAAGCAAGATTTTACGTTTACTATATTAGACATCTGCGGAAATTAAATATGTTTTTTCTAAAACCCTTGTAGAGATGTTCCATAGAACGTCTCTACATCCTTTTTTTACCAGATATCTATTGTGCCGATCGTATCTGAATTTAACCCGATAAATTTAGTTAAAAATGGAGTAATTCACTGTATCTTATCTTATGAGAAATTTTGTGGGAGAATTGCAGTATCAACTGAAAGTATAATACCAATTGTGAGGATATTAGTAGGAGTAAAAGCAATTAATGTAGGGGCAATTTATGAATTGCCCCTACTTCAAATTAGTATGAAAAGGGTCAAAATTAGAGAGTAATTGATACAAATATAGTGAAATTACATAAGGCTTTTCGAGCAACTTTGGTAGAGAATTTATATGGAACATCTCCACATTTTTTTCGGAGATTATAATCTGTATTGTGGGAAAAAGTCCGGATTTTGCCAGAGTATAATAGCTATTTAAAAAAGAGCTGAATAATTAATCAGGCTTAACAACAAATAGAGATTGTTTAAGAATGGAGGTTTAATGTCATCGGCGACAGAGAAACCACGGGTTAGTGTAATTATTCCAGTCTACAATTGTCCGGATTATGTTGGGCAAGCTGTGGAAAGTGTGTTGAATCAAACTTACTCTAACTATGAGGTAATAGTCATAGATGATGGCTCGCGAGAAGAAACGCGCTTAAAGTTGCAACCCTACCGCGACCAAATTCGTTATGTTTACCAAGAAAATCAGGGGGTAGCAGCAGCTCGTAATCGTGGAATAGAAATGGCGCAAGGAGAATTTGTAGCATTTTTAGACCATGATGATTTTTTCCTGCCACATAAACTAGCGCTCCAGGTTAGTGGTTTTGATGCTCAACCACAAGTGGGAATGATTCACACTGGTTGGCGTCGAGTCGATCGAGTGGGGGAATATATTCAGGATGTGAAACCTTGGCATCGAATACCTGTTTTGGATTTGGAAAATTGGGTGCGCTGGATGCCAATACTTTTTAGTGCGATGATGTTTCGGCGACGGTGGCTGGAGGAAGTGGGGGGTTTGGATACAGGGTTTAAGCAAGCATCGGATTTGGATTTGGTGCAACGTTTGGCGCTGATGGGTTGCGAGACAGCTTGGGTGCAGGAAGTGACAGTCTGTTATCGGGAGCATAGTCGCAATGATTCTCTAAATACCCCCCTACAAGCGCTGGAGTCATGGCAGGTGAGAGATAAGTTTTTTACCCGCTCGGATTTACCTGTGGGGGTGCGGTGTTTGGAAAGGGAGTGTCGTTATCGCACTCTGGTTTGGGTTGCTTGGCGGTTGTATTGCACTGGGTATGTTGGGGAAATGGTGGAATATTTGGAGAAGTCTTTGAGTTATTCTCCCTATTCTTTGACGAAAACGGTGTCAGACTGGGTAAAAAGTTTTGCTGAATATAGCGGAGAGTTTGGTTATGAGTTGGATGCTTTGAGTTTGACGAAATCAAAACCGTGGCAGCAGATGGTTAGTTATTTTGGGAG
>JBARXI010000835.1:0-4509 GCA_049647275.1 Microcoleaceae cyanobacterium | reverse complement strand
GGAACACCGGAGCTGGGAACAGGGAACAGAGAAGAAGAAAAAACGTATTATATGAATATAATAATTGCCATATTCTATACTTTTAAGGAACACCTCAATTCTCACAACTGATTCCTGATTGCTATATCTTAGAATTTGTTCACAATCATCAGGTAATACACCGAGATATTAAACCAGAAAATATTCTTCGTTTGGCTAACTCTGGTGAAGATAAAACTCAGAAATATTCTCTAGTTTTAGTTGATTTTGGGGCAGCTAAATTTACATCTAAAACTGCATTGGCAAAAACTGGAACTATAATTGGCTCGGCAGCTTATATTGCACCTGAACAGGTAAGAGGTAAAGCTATCTTTGCTAGTGATATATATAGTTTGGCTATTACTTGTATTTATCTACTTACTGGAGTAGCACCTTTTGATTTATTTGATAGTAGTGAGGATACTTGGATTTGGCGAGATTATTTGAAAGCTCCTGTTTCTCTTCAGTTAGGTCAAATCATCGATAAAATGCTGCAAACTGCTACGAAAAATCGCTACCTAAGAGCAGAGTTAGTATTAAATGATTTGAATACTCCCCTAAAATCAACTAAAGCAAAACTAACAAATTATATTTGTAAAAGCTTTGCTTTAGGAGTTACAGGTATGACTTGTTTACTATTAATCACGGTAGTATTAGCAGAAATATTTTCAAACTCTCCTCAACCAAAACCTGCTAATAAATTATCTCTATCAAATCAACCATTACCACAACCTCGTCAACCAGTTATTTATCCTCCTGTCAAACTAGAACCCGAACCTCAAAAACCAGTTATTTCTCCTCCAGAATTTGGCGGATTATATGCCAAATCTCCCACTGGAAAAATACAAGCTTTTCCATTAGAACATACAGATGTTACAGCAAAAATTGCAGGAAATGTATCGCGAGTAGAAGTAGTCCAGCGTTTTACTAATCCCTATAACACTCCCTTAGAAGCAACTTATCAATTTCCACTGCCCGATGAATCTGCCGTGGATGATATGGAAATTCGGATAGGCGATCGCCTGATTAAAGGAGTAATTAAAAAACGGGAAGAAGCAAAAAAAATCTATAACAAAGCCAAACGAGAAGGAAAAACTGCTGCCTTACTAGAACAAGAACGACCTAATATTTTTACTCAGTCTTTAGCTAATATTCAACCAGGGGAAACTATAGAAGTAGTAATTCGCTACACCGATGCTTTAAAATTTGCCGGAGGTGACTATGAATTTGTCTTTCCCATGGTTGTCGGACCTCGTTATAATCCTGGGAATTCTAATTTAAGTAGCTTCCCAGAAAAACCAATTCATTTAGCAAGTTTGCCTACTACAAATTCTCTGACTAACTTACTTTCTCAAACGGCAAAAACTCCGCCCAAAGAACGTTCAGGCCATGATATTAATGTCACAGTTGAAATTGATGCTGGAGTACCAATTTCTAATATTATCTCGCCCTCCCATCAAATCAAAACTCAAAAAGTTACTGCTTCAGGATTGCCATCTATTACTCAAATACAATTAAACAAAACTGACACTATTCCCAATAAAGATTTAATTCTCCGTTATCAAGTAGCTGGCAAAGAAACCCAATCTACAGTTCTCTCTCACGCAGACAATAAAGGCGGACATTTTGCAGTTTCCTTAATTCCAGCTTTGGAATATCAAACCAAAGAAATTGTACCGAAAGATGTAGTATTTTTAATGGATACATCCGGTTCCCAAAGAGGTGCGCCATTAGAACAATCTAAAGTATTAATGCGCCGTTTTCTTCAGGGATTAAATCCTAACGATACCTTCACAATTATTGACTTTGCTAATAGCGCTCAAACATTATCAACTGAACCTTTAGCTAATACTCCTGCTAACCAGAAAAAAGCCATAGATTATGTTAATAACTTAAAGGCAGATGGTGGTACAGAATTACTCAATGGTTTCGATACTGTGCTGAATTTTTCACCTGCAAAAAATGGGAGACTGCGAAGTATTGTCCTAGTAACAGATGGTTTAATTAGCAATGAAAATAAAATCATTTCTCGCATACAAAAACAACTACAACCAGGAAACCGTCTTTATAGTTTTGGTGTGGGTAGCTCCGTAAATCGATTTTTATTAAACCGACTGGCAGAAGTGGGACGGGGTACAGTCCATGTTGTGCGTCACGATGAATCTGTCGATGCGGTAGTAGAAAAGTTTTTCAATGAAATTAATAACCCAGTGCTGACAAATATTGAGGTGACATGGCAAGGGTTGGGAGAAGCGCCAGAAATTTTCCCACTCAAACCTGCGGACTTATTTGCTCAAGAACCTTTAGTTTTGTACGGACGTAAACAAGACAGGCTCAGTGGAAATTTGCAAATAACTGCCGTTGCTGCTGGTGGAAAACCATATCGTAAGACTTTTCCCTTGCGCTTTGACTCAGATGGTGGGAATGAAGCGATCGCTCAACTTTGGGGCAGGGCAAAAATTAAGGAGTTGATGCTGGAAATGACTGATGGGGAGATGTCAGAAAAAGTTGATGCTGTGACAAATGTGGCTTTGGGTTATCGGTTGATATCGAAATATACTGCTTTTGTGGCGGTGAGTGACGAGCAACGAGTTGACCCCAATAATTCTAGTCGGGAGGAAGTGAAACAACAGACTCCTGATGGGATGGTGGGTATTCCAGAACCTAGTTTTGTCTGGGCGATATTGTTATTTGGTTTATATATGGGTTGGAAACATTGGATGCAGTTGTGCAAAGCTAAGAAATTGTCAGAGAATAGTTAGTTAATTGGTAGTCCTGCATGGTAATGGTGAGGATATATATATTTTTTAATTTCTCCGGTCACTCCCGGTACTCCCCATCTCCCCAAACTTTTTTACCATTACTATGCACCACCACCAATTAATTTTAGAGAAATATTGAGCGATCGCTTATGGTAAATCAAATGTTACAAATTCAGGCTTCTTTAGATTGAGCAGCTATCTTAGAAATAGCAGTAATAATTTTAAGTTCATGACTAAACCAACAAAAATAAGGAGAAGTGTTATTATCACCTTAGTATTAATATCCTCAATTTCCATTACAGCTTGTGCATCTCGTAAGCGTCGAGAAGTTTATAAAAGTCTCGAAGACTGTAGTAGAGAATGGGGAGGAGTTGAAAAATGCGAACTGGTGACAGATGGCACTTATCCATCTGGGTATTATTATGGTCCCCGTTATTATAGGTCTGGTAGCAGCATCTACTATTACCGAAATAGTAATAGTCGCTATCAACCTGTTCCCAGTAATGCAGGTATTCTCAAAAGTCCTTCGGGAAGGTCTAGAAGTTCTATAGGTACGGTCAATAGAGGTGGTTTTGGTAGTAGAGGTGGTAGAGGCGGTAGTAGTTTTGGTAGCAGAGGTGGTGGCAAAGGTTGATATAGCAGAAGGAAGAAGGAAGAAGGAAAAACCTTGCGTTGTCTGAGTTTTAAGCTCTCGATCTATCCCAACCTTTGCTTCTACTGCTATAAAATCCAAAATTAAAATTTAAAAATAAGGCAGAAAATGAAACGAATAAATATTGAACCTCGCGCCAACTGGCAGCAGAAATGTGAAGCGGTTGGCTTTCACTTTTATAATATGTATGGAGAACCATATTGGGATGAAACAGCTTGCTATCATTTCCGCACTTCAGAAATAAATGAACTGGAAGCAGCAACTCAAACTCTACAAGAATTATATATTGAAGCAGCAGAACGCATCATCCAAGAAAACCGTTTTTCCCAATTGTGTATTCCGCCAGAGTTTGCCGAGGTATGTTGCAAATCTTGGGAACGGGATGACCCTAGTCTTTATGGTCGTTTTGACCTTGCTTATGATGGTGTCAACCCTCCAAAGTTATTGGAATATAATGCGGATACACCGACTGCACTGTTGGAAACCAGTGTAGTGCAGTGGACTTGGTTGGAGGAAATGTTTCCTGAAGCGGATCAATTTAATTCTGTGCATGAAAAGTTATTGGCAGCTTTTGTGGAAATGAATGGTTTGGCAGGGGAGACTTTATATTTCAGTTGTGAAAAAGAAACTTTGGAAGATTTGGGAACTGTTGAATATTTGCGAGATTTGGCAATTCAAGCAGGATTAAATACCAAGCATATTTATATAGATGATATTGGTTGGAGTGAAGATTTAGAAGTTTTTTGCGATTTGGATAATCAAATTATTCGTCATTTATTCAAGTTGTATCCTTGGGAATGGATGATGCGAGAAAAATTCGGGAAATATCTATTATTAGAACCGATGAATTTAATCGAACCTGCTTGGAAATTAATTTGGAGTAATAAAGCTATTTTGCCAATTCTTTGGGAATTTTTCCCAGAGCATCCTAACTTATTGCCTGCCTATTTTGATTCTGGAAAATTATCTCATCCCTATCTGAGTAAACCAGTTTTTTCCAGGGAAGGAGGAAATATTACTGTTTATTTTGGAGATAGAGAATATCAAACCGAAGGAATATATGAAGACGAACCTTTA
>JBARXI010000834.1:0-2579 GCA_049647275.1 Microcoleaceae cyanobacterium | reverse complement strand
GGCCAATCGCCCCTACAGATGGTGTATATTTTCATATTTTGCGTAAGTCCTGATAGTATAAGCGATCGCCATCTCTATATGGCCATAAAACAGTAGCGATAGAATTCCGTTCCGCTGCGCGATCGCCTGACGACATAAAAAAAAGCGGTCGCTTTCTCTAAACTACAAATTTTCCCATTCATCTTGAGAAATACCCGCTTGCATTAAAATACGTCTGAGTAAATTCCTGCTGATGTCTCCTTGATGAGGGTTGGGAATGCGAACTCGCAAACTATCGCGCACCATACAGCGGTTTTTATGTGGGTAGACCACAGTAGGGACGTTCCATGGAACGTCCCTACAAGGTTTTGATTGTGACGATGTGGTTCATGTATATAAATTGATGTTTTCCACCAGAATAAGGACCAGAAAAACCTGCTACCCTCAATGCAGCAATTAAATCTCGACGAGATATAGGACCAAAAATTGGCATTAAGCAACAGACTCCACTTTCAAAGTAACCGTTCTACTAAACTTACCCAAACTTACCCAAACATGATTGCATGAGCTTTGGAGCTAGCTTCCTGTTTCCTTGAAGACCACTGACCGCAGTCTGTAACTTATCTTCTCCACAGGCTTTAATTCGGTGGGAACTCCACCTACTGATACAAATAGTTTTTCAGGTTGACAGCAGCATTAAAATCTCTGTCTTCTGTAAAACCACAGTTGTGACATTTATAAGTTCTCAGGTGCAATGGCATTTTCTGTTGATGTCCACAGTTAGAACATAGTTTAGAACTAGGATAAAACCTATCTGCTATGACTAATTCACTGCCATACCATTCACACTTATATGTAAGTTGACGCTTGAACTCATAAAAGCCACAATCAGCAATAGCACTTGCTAGTTTATGATTTTTGAGCATTCCACTTACATTCAAATCTTCTATCACTATGGTGCTGTGGTTTTTAGCTAACCATGTTGTGAGTTTATGTAGTGCATCTGCTCTGATGTCAGCTACTTGTTTGTGTACTCTGGCTAATTTTTTTACAGCTTTGGCTCTGTTTTTAGAACCTTTCTCTTTCTTACTAACAGAACGTTGATAACGAGTTAATCGTTTTTTGGCTTTCTTGTAGGCTTTGACATTAGCAAATTTACTGCCATCCGAACAGGTTGCTAAACTATTTATACCTACATCTACACCGATAATATTTCGTTCTTTTGGTGGGGTAGACTCTAGTTCTAAATCATACTTAAAACTGATGTACCAGTTATCTGCACGTTTTGATATAGTAACATTTTTAACTGGTACAGAAGGTAAAATTTCATAAGTTTTTACTATTCCTATTCTTGGTAATTGTATGTAGTTTCCTTGAATGATTTTGATACTTCCTTCTAAGTAAAAACTATCTTTTCTACCTTTTTTCTTAAACTTAGGAAAGCCACGTCCCCGAATGGTTAAAAAGTTTTTGAAAGCTCTGTCTAAATCTCTTAAGGCTTGTTGTGGGGCACATTTAGATACCTGATAATACCAAGGATTAATTGATTTTACTTCAGCTACTAAACGTTTATGCAGGGTAATTGCACTTGGGCGTTTTTTAGTTGATTCATACTCAGAAATACAAGTTGCTAATCCCCAGTTATAAGCATGACGGGCAACACCTGCGTGTTTAGCAAGTATTGTTTTTTGTTTATTGTTAACTTTTAACCTGGTCTTGATTGATCTCATTTTAATTGTTCATCTATCTCTAATAAATCTATGACATTGATTCTATTATATGACAAAGAATGTCTAGTTATGTACAATCTTGTCCAATTATTTGACTTCAGTAGTTAGCCCCATCAAATTCAGGGAGTTCGTAACCCATTGCGACACCAATAAGTATCCACTCCTCTAAAACTTCCAATAATTCCTGGCGACATTCTTCGAGAGTGCTACCAGTTGCCCATACCCCAGCAGCACCAGAAATCGACCCATAAAAACCCTCATCCTCTTCAAGTATCTCGTAGTTAGCTGCCTGCATAGCTTTTTGTAGATATTCTTGAATCATAGTTGATGTCTCCCACGAGCTAAACGCTCCTCATAGTCTTCCAAATTAGATAAATAATCAGAAAAATCCGATTCTGCTAAATTTTTACCCTCGGCAAACGCCAAAGCTGCTTGAAAGTCCTCCCGCTTCAGTCGGGGATGCTCCTCCAACAGTTCTTCTGGAGTTTCTCCTGCTGCCAAACTTTCGAGGATAAATTCCACGGTAATGCGAGTACCTGCAATGGTTGGTTTACCCATCATTACTTTAGGGTCTGAAACTATAAATTGTCGATATTGGTCGATCATTTTTTCCCTACAGAAAGTTGCATTTAATTATTTATTGTAGCATAGGCGATCGCTATCTCTCCAGAAAATAGGAGCGATAGAACATCCGTTCCGCTCCGCGACCGAACATCCGTTCCGCTGCGCGCCATTCGGAGCAAGTACGGCCACTATATAGCGGTTTTCACCCTAGTGAGGTACATCAACGATCCCCCTAAATCCCCCTTTTTAAGGGGGACTTCCGGTTCCCCCCTTTTTCAATCCCCCTCCCGTCCCCCAGTTTTATCC
>JBARXI010000833.1:0-12173 GCA_049647275.1 Microcoleaceae cyanobacterium | reverse complement strand
AGGAAAAGAAATCAATAAACTGAGAAGAAAAAGAGGATTATCCCAAAGAGAACTAGCAAAGATGTCTGGGATTAGCCCAACCTATCTCTCAAAACTTGAGAATGGAAAATCTGGGTATTTTCCTAGTAATGAAGTTGTGAAAATACTGGCCATGAGATTAAGAGTAAATGAATCTGAGTTAATAATATTTATTGATAAAATTCATAAAGAAACTTATGATAATTTTATCGATCTTTTAAAGCTTTATCCTGAGATGCTAGAGCTAATGAAAAGAATGTTAGAAGACTCAAGGTTTGCTGAAGAAATACTGGCTCAAGTAGATATGAAATATATGCTTTGATTGTGTTTTGATTAGTGGCTATCGCCTCAAAATTTGGTGTTTATCATTGCTCACAAATAATGCAGCGAATACTATTCACAGGCCCCCGAAAGCTAACAGACCAACAACGACAGCAAGTTGTTGAGATTATTACCACTCAATACCTGCCAGAATCTCGTGGTGAAGTTTGTTCTTGGGTATTAGGTGATGCACCCGGAGTCGATGAGCTTTTATGGGAAATGGCGCGGTATAAAAACTGCCATTATAGTCGAATAATGGTTAATCCTAAATTAAGTACCGATCCAGAGACAAGAAAGTG
The DNA here is from genome assembly GCA_049647275.1 of Microcoleaceae cyanobacterium. Lineage (GTDB taxonomy): Bacteria > Cyanobacteriota > Cyanobacteriia > Cyanobacteriales > Microcoleaceae > JASJEE01. Next base: position 11,535 of record JBARXI010000833.1, on the reverse strand, counting down.
GGCTTACGCAGAACGTTCGCAACGTATGGTTAAACTACTATCTCCTGGTGATATTGCGGTTGGTTTTCCTAATAAATCCTGTCCTAATGAATGCACTCCCCAGTCTCCTTGGAGCGGTGGTGGTAGTGGTACATGGGGCACTCTTGCTGCTAGTGCAGCCGTGGAGGGAGTAGAGGTCTATGCTTACCCAATAGTTGATGATGTGGTTTTACCAAACTGGTTGCGCTATAAGCAACTTAGCTTATTTTAATTAGCTTGTTCTGAAAGTTGTCCTCGTGTAGGCGGGGATTAGTTATAAGTTAGTTAGGCAGCCGAGAGCAGGCTGTCTTTTTTCAATGGCTATCGCCTCTGAACGCGATGTATTAAAAGGAAAATTGTATGGGATATACACATTATCTGAATCAACCTCCAGAACTTGAGAATTTTGGAGCGATTGCATTAACAACTAAGCAATGCTGCGAAGCTCTCAAAAGCTTAGGAATAGATATTGTTAGAGGCTACGGTGAAGCAGACTCAGAGCCAGAATTTGGAGTAGACAAAATCTGGTTTAATGGTTCATCCAAACAAACTCCCGGAGTCTGGACTGCCAAAGGTTATTTTGGCATAGTCTGGCCTAGTAACAAAAGTAAACCTATTACCACCACAGATGTAACATCTGGCAACTGGTATGGTGGTGCCCAGTTAGAAAGGCGCATCGCCCCTAACGGTGATGGTGCTTACGAAACTCTGTATATTCCCAAAGTTTACGAGCCCAGGGAGTGGGACAACTTAGATGAAAATGGAAACTACTTTAGTTTCTGCAAAACTGGCTACCGACCTTACGATATCTTAGTTATGTGTGCCTACTTGGCTGCCAAATATTATGACCGTCGTTGCGAAGTTAGTAGTGATGGTGAGCCTAATGAATGGCAGATAGCAGTGGGAATAGTATCCAAGGTGACTATGGTCAAAGAGGATGTTTTGTGGAAGGTGCTGCTACCTAATAAATAAATAGTGGCATTAGAGGGGCGTAAGCCTCTCTTTTTTTAGTGGCTGTCGCCGTGGGTGGTGGTGTTTATCATTAGTTAGAATAATGACTAATCTAGCAAAACAGAACAATTTTCTACCAGAAAAGAAACCTACTCTAGTAGAATTAGCTGAGGAATTCAAAGATTCCATAGATATCTATGAATTTGCATCTTGCACTTGCGATAGTGAGACTATTGATAAGTGCGAACAAGAATTGAAGGAATCTATTTCTAAGCTCGGTGATAAGCTAGAAGCTTGTTACTTTGCAGCTAAAATGCTTGATAAAGAAGGCGATGCACTTTTGGGAGAAGCCAACGATATGCGTACTAAAGCTGCTAGTAAAAAGAAAGCTGCTAGCGCAATCATTGGCATGGTGAAAGAAGTGGCTATGTCCCTTGGTGGTTACAAGGGCGAACGCTTTAAGTTTACTGTATGCAATAATAGCACTGCACCCGTGTGGAAACAGCAGGATGTTAGTCCTAACAATATTCCTGATGAATTTATTTTAACTGAAACAGTTCATCATATTGACTGGAAAACCATTGAAAAGCTAGCCAAAGAATCTAAAGATGGTTGCGTGTATGGTAATAATGGCGAGGTAATCGCTAAAGTTTTGCCACGCGGTAAGCACGTTCGGATTCGTTAGTAATAAATAGTTTAATGGTAGCAGCGCTATAACACTGCTACCCCCTAACAGCAATGAAAAAACCAAAAGCAATACCAAAAGATAAGCTGGCAAGCTTAACACCACAGCAACAAGAATATTTAGCCGAACTGTTGTGGATTATCAGTGGGAACGGCTTAATAACTCTCGGTTTAAACCAAATATCTACATTGACAAATTGATTAGGAGTTTACTTGATGAATAAAATTAACAAAACGGCTTGCAAAACTTGCCCATTTGCAGGCACAGAGCCACTAATATTAAGCGAAGAAGCCAGGAAGGAAATACTAAGCTATGTCATTGCAGGCACTAATCATTTGTGTCATAGCGATGATACCAATACTACCGTTTGTCGTGGTGGCAGAGATATATTTCTAAGAGTAGCAGCAATCCAAGGACATATTGAAGCCCCTACTGATGAAGCGCTTGAAAAAGCGATGATAGCAGCAGGCGTTGAAACTGGCAGTCATATAAACAACAGATAGCATCTTTATAAAGCAGAAAACAAATGAGTAAAGACAGAGACAAAATTGTTAGTTTAATGGTAAAGGAAAGCCAAGAAATAAGCTTGATTGCAAAGCAACTTAGGAAGGCTATGCCGTATAGATTTCCTAAAGGATACATGAACTGGGAAGAACTATCCAACCTAATTGCAATGCAGCTCGCCTCCTGTGGCAACGAAAACATAGTCAGGCAATTTGCCCAATTAGAAGACAAAGCCGGATACTTTAATCTTCACAGATATTCTTTGTGGGCAGTTCAAAAGGCTCCTATATACTGCATATCGCGAGAAGTTTTTGAGGCGCTCCTCAATACAAATATTAATGAGGAAATCATCAGGAATTTGCAGATTTCACTGCCAACAATGATTATACTGCTCCCGAACGGCGCTCTATCCAGCACGGAAGGAGCAGTTGATAATATTGTAATTCACGCAAGCGACCTCAAGCACCCCGAACACAGCCAAGGAGAGGGGTTTGGCATCAAAGTAGAACACACAACCCACGAACAAGAAATAGTAATTCACTCTGCAACAGTGGATAAAAGCTCAATCTCCTGGCTCACTGGCTTTGCTATCGAAGACGGAAAAATTGTGTCTAACGGAAAAAACAGGTTAGGAATCTTGAACGTTGATGACAACGACAGAGAGTTCATCGAAACATTAAAAAAGATAGCATTGATGACCTATATTATCCTCCAGTCTAATCCTGAAATGATTGATGAGGTTTCCGAGAAGGAAATCCCCAAGTGCGTGGGAAAGGGGTTTTCTCCACAACCAAAGCAAAAGTATATCAGGCCAAGAATAATACGAGTACCTAAAGATAAAAAGGGCAAGGCTGAAGGCATTTCCAGGGAAGGAAGCCATGCCAGTAAGCGCACCCACTGGAGGCGGTCGCATTACCGGACAATAGAAACAAAAGACGGACTACCCAAGCTTGTGTACGTCAGAGCGACTATTGTTAATCCCAATTAACTTAATTTTAGAATAGCAAAACTGTGGAGCTTTTCCACAGTTTCTTTTCTTAATGGCTTTCGCCCAAAGTTGCGGTGTTTTTGTAAATGAATAAAAATGTTTGAAACTCTAGTAAAAGCCAACAACATTGCAGCAAAGAACAAAAATGAAGCTCAACTTATGCTAAAGCACAAAGCAAAAGTACAAGCTGCTGAAGACAAAATAATGAGCAACTTTGAATATATTGGTGAGGGGTATTTTCAGAGTAAAGACCCCAACGATTATTTGTTCTATACTGAAAGCGATTTGGGAAACCTTTTAGACTCAGAAGCAATAGAAAAGTTTTGTCCTCACCAGGAACTTTGGAAACGCAAACTGTTTTTTCTAGAACTAGAAAATAAGTTTAAACAACCAGAAAGTTTTGACTTGGACGCAGACCAAGAAAACATTTTGGGAACACTTATTCTTTGCTGTAATATAGCAAAACGCTGCGGAAACTTTAAGATTGCTAACATCATCTGGTCTGTAGTTGCTTATCACAGTTTCGGAATGTGTGGTTGTGATTGGTATCATGATTATGATGATTACCAAGAATTCTGTGATGATTACGCTGTTGCCCGCATAGTCTACAATGGCAGCGAGGCAACAATCCCAATACCTTTACTGAAAGACCCCGACAGTTTCAAAGCAAAGTGCAACAAAAAGCGTCCCAGACCATTCAGTTATAATGATGGTCTAGATGGTAGTTTAAAAGAAACAGATAAACAGTTTAGGCTGAAATCAATACTGCTGAATCTAAACAGCACAGAACCCGACTTCATGGCAATTGCTTATGCCTATTTAAAGGGAATGTAATTAACGTACAAATATGCAGGTCTTCTCTCCGCCTGCATATATTAAGTGAATTTTTTAAGTGGCTATCGCCAATAGTTGTGCTGTTATTTAGTAGAAAAAAATGCACAACTATTCCAAACAATTCATTAAACTCATCAACGAAGAAATTGATTGTCGAAAAAGAGTTTATGAAAAGTTTACCGACTTCTGCAATTTAGCTTTTTATTCCTTGGCTAATTCTGTTTACAAATCTGACAGTTTAGAGCAGAAATATATGAGCATTATTCGCAAATATAGCCGTGAAGATGCCAATAATTTTGCACAGCTATTAGGGATTACTATCGCAGCTCTAGAAGAGAATCCAGAACAAGATTTTCTCGGTCAATTGTACATGGAATTGGAAATAGGAAATCCCCGCAGTGGACAATATTTTACTCCCTATATTCTAGCTCAAGGAATGACTGAATTAAATTGCCAAGGTATCAATGAAATAATTACTGACAAAGGGTATATTACAGCCCAGGAACCTGCTTGTGGAAGTGGGATAATGATGATAGCACTACGCAACCTAATGGTATCAAAAGGTTATCATGTTAATAATTTATTTGTCCAGTGCATAGACGTAGATTTTCTCTGTTTTTGTATGTGCTATATCCAGCTATCTTTGCTAGGGGTTGCAGGCACAATTATTCATGGCAATAGTTTGTCTGGAGAACATTATTTCTCAGCGTACACAGTGCCTTATTTTGCTTCACAATTTCCTGAAATTCATCGCGCAGAGAAAATGTTTCAGGTTTTGTCACAAATAAATAAAGCTGAAAAGGTGGAGAAGGTTGAGGAAACTGAGGAAGTTGCAGAAGTTAAGCAACCAGTAAAAGTTGCAGAAGTTAAACCAAAGCAACAGACAAAAGAACTTGCTGTTCCCAAACAACTTTCTTTATTTGACTTTGGTATGTAACACTTATTTGACGGGACCGCTAAGAATCAAAATACTGATATTAAAAAGATTTAGCGGTCACTTGTAATTATCTTGTGTAGCAATAATATTTTCACATTTCTAACTTTACTGCTTCCCTTCTGCCCTCTGCTGTTCTAGATAACTAAAGCCTTCTGCCCTCTGCCTTCTATAATTAGTGGCTGTCGCCGTTGACTGTGGTGTAGCTGTTTATGGCTGCACTTGAAGTTAAGCTAAGTGAAACAAAAATGGTAAGTAAAGCAAAACTAAATGTATTTGGTACGAAACCAAAAGGTACTATTCTTGTACCCACTATTCCCTACAACCTGCGTAACGACTGTCAGGTAGGCCAGTGGACTAACGGTCAGGAAAATCTTGGTGACAAACTAGCAATGACTATTGTTGCTAAATTTGAATGGTTTGGCAAGCTGGGTTCTGCCATGCACAAAGATTGGTGGCAGATTTGGTTCGTTGCAGAACGCGAAGGTACTAACTTACAAAACGTTCCCTTTGAAACAGTTATGGTGACTTACATCAAGACTGAAAGTCTCGGTAATTTGAATAAGCTAGTTACCACCATGATGGCCGATGGTGAGCCTGCGGAGAAAGTGATTCTGCCTACCTTCATCAAGAAATCTACCACTCTTGATGATGGTAAATCAGCAAACTATTGGGCAATAACCTGGAATTACCGGGAACGCATTGCTAATGACACTAAGCTAGAATCTCTAGCTGCTGCGGTACAGGAAAATACGTTTATTGATTCTGTTGGTACAGCCAAGATGATGCCTGGTACTTATGCCTCTTTAGTAGCTGCTGGAAAGATTGCACCAGTCGATTCAACTCCAGCCCTTACTGGTGATAACGGGCAAAAAGCACTACCCGCTACTAACTCCTAATAACTAACCACCTAGTCTAGTCAGCACCCTCAGCAATGGGGGTGCTTTTTTGTCATGCTTGAACAACTAACAGAAACATTGGTTTGGGCTTCTCGAAGGCAAGGATTTCCGATTCCTGCTAATGAAGCAAAAATCATATTGCAAGAGATTCATACCTGGTCTCAGCATTCAAATTCGTTTGTGTTGCTGTATTGCCACACAGATAGTGAATCCTACAATCAGTATCAAGTAAACCACAACATCACTAGAACAAATTTAGCCACAATAGCAGGCTATCAACCCATGATGATTTGCTGCGGACAGCAACCTCCGTTCATCGGAATTCCCACCTGTTGGATGAAAATTGCATTTACCGATAATGCTCAACTGTACACATTAGTTAAACCAGGATGTCTCTAATGAACTACCCATCAAGCTTTGAAAGGATTTTTGCTAGCAATCGATTGAGAAACTTTGAGGTAGAAATTGATATTTTAGCCGACACTATAGTATCGAGACTCACTTACAAGGGGAAGCAAGTTTGTAAGCTAGAGGGCAAAAGCTTGCCAGATATTATTTACAATCTGAGTAACTATATGGATTATCACCTAGAATCTTTAGACCGATTTGGTGAGCAAAATTTATTTGAAGACTGCGAAGCTGTACTTCCTGATATTCCTACCAATAAGTCAGAACAAGTACAGCTACCAAAATTCCACAGTAATTAATATAACCCAAAAAAAAGCTAGGTCTAACAAGCCTAGTTTTTTTAATGGCTAGCGCCAAAAAAAACGGGGCAAGTACACAGGGATTTGCCCCTCAACTAGATTTAGAACAGAAGGTACTAATATGCTATCACCAGAAAAACGAAAACAATTATTAAATTGGATTGAAAACAGCAAACAGGAGAAAGTCCTCACCTGTACCGCAATAGACGTAGAAACACTGTGCCCTCGCGTATACGTTTCTCCCCACGGAAGTTATGCACTATATGAAGTGGCAGAAGGATTAATATTTAGTATCGGGCGCAAACCTAGTAAATACTGGAATATACCAACAGACTTTGATGAGTATTTGCAAGCTTATCTTGGCTATGAGAAGCACCAAGAATCCAAAGTTGTAGAATATTTTTATGGTAAAGCTGAGTTCAAACCTCGTCAATCTAAGCGACCGGAACTTACCAAAAGACCTTGGGAGTTGAAATTAACACGGTTTAAAGTTTACGATATTTTGTGTTATTTTGATACTACCAGGTTAGATTCCTGTTTTGTGATTTTCTAATATATTAGTGGTAGGGGGAGGCATTTTTCCCTCCCCGACAAATCTCACTTATCAAATAAATAAAATGGATGAATTTATCACTGAAATAATTATCTTAATTACTACTGCGATTCTCTTGATAATTCTAGGATTTACTCTCTGTCAAGATTTCCGAACAGATGGCAAAAAGATGGGTATATTACTAATCTTTATAGGAATAAGTCACGGTGCAAAAGGATTAATATTTATCGAGAGTCAGCAGTTATTCGATCTATTCAAAGCTGTTAGTATTGCTGCTAAGTTTTTGGTAATTTCTTATGCTCTCGGATTGATAATTATGGATGCTAAATCTATCCTTAAAATTAGTAAAAGTCGAAGAAAAAATTTAGAGAAATGAAACATAAACATGAGGAAAGATTTCAGGGATTAGACACGAATTTTTTTATAGTTAGTAGAGAAACTAAAAATATTAATAGGCTTTCACTTTCTTTAGTTAAATATATTCTCAAAAATCCGGGATTTCTATACCTAATTATTGAAGGGATTAGATTAGCGATGGTACATAATCAAATAATTTTAGGAGGACTTAGCATTGGTGTCGGGTTCGGCGGAATTATCATGTATGCTCTGATTCCCTATTTAGATGAATCCGAAAAAAATGAGGGATTAAATTTTTACTTATACTTCTGTTTTCTCCAGGGAATTCTATTTCCATTCTTCTTCATATTTTTTATTTTTAATAAATTTAAAATAGAAGCAGTTGTTAGCCTATTTATTTTTATTTTAGAGCTGTTCAAAGTATTGATTTGGGCAAAGAAAGCCAAAAGTAATACTAAATCCGGTTTACACAGGAGGTTTATTAAAAGGGTAAGGCAGAAGGCAGAGGGCAGAAGGCAGAAGGATTAGAAGGATTAGAAGGATTAGAAGGATTAGAAGGATTTGGATAACGTAGCTTGTCAAAAGCAGATTTGGTATTAAAGGGGCAATGATAGAGGCAATTATTAAGGCAATTGACAAGATTGATAATCCTTGGTTAGTGTTTATTTGTTTTGGCCTAATTATTGGAACAATCTATTTTAGGGCGCTGATTCCACTGTGGATGAAGCGGGGAGAGTTGCGTCACGAAATGCTTCAGGAAAGATTGAAAGAAGTCAGCCACAATTACGAAGATTTAAAGGCTCAAGTGGCTTTGATGAGGCAAAGAGATGCTCATAATAAAAGGAAAATAGAGGAGTTAATTCATCAGAATCGAGCCTTACAAATTTATCAGGGTAAAGTTTCTGAATATAAGGCATCTCTGAGAAAATCTATGTTGCTCAATAAAAAGTACGAAATGGAAATTGCTGAATTAAAAATGATGCTTGGAGACAGCAGAAATGATTTACAATCTATCTGCAATTTTATTAGAATTTTAAAAAATACAAATACTATAGATAATTATACAGAATCTCTAAATGAATTACAAAAAACTATTGAAATTACTATTAGCAAAATGAAGTAAGTAGATTAATATTAAAGGCAGAAGGCAGAAGGCAGAAGGCAGAAGGAAAGGGAGAAGGAAGAAGTTCTTAAAAGGTCTAATAATTTTACATAAGATTTAGGATTGCTATAACTATTAATTAGATTTTTTGTCTTTCGGTCCGAATACTACGCAAACAAACTTCTGACTTCTGTTTGCGAAGCATTCCGTAGGAACTTCTAACTTCTGACTTTATAAGTGGCTATCGCCTGATGTTGTGGTGTTTTTTAGGATATTAGAACAATGCAACAATGGCATGAAGCTAATGGCATTCCCAGAAATGAAGTTTGGAATTATGAAGACTGGGAACTATCGAATAAAACCATTCATATTCATAATTTACGTTCTTTTCAGAAAGGTTTTGATGATTTAGTAAAATTAGGAATTGCAGTAATCCCAGGAATGCCAACCGAGCAGAAATATTACTGTATAGGTTGGCTTCAAGCCTGGGTATATTTGAGTGTAAAAAGCTTTAATTTGATGATTGCCAAACATTTGCTAGAACTGATTATCCAACAGCAAAATAAACCCTGTGCTTTTGCGATAGCTAGTAATCCCAAAAATAAAATGCCTGGATGGATTATCAAAGAGCATCGGTTTACAGGTGCAGCTATAAATTTAACGGTTTACCTAGTAAGGTCTCAATATGGTGAATGCTTCTGGACTCCTTTTGCTTATGGAATAGAACATTTACCACCTCGTTTTGATGATTTTGATTGGAGCAAAATAGAAAAGGTAAAGCATTTACCTATTGACTACAATCCAGAACTTCATGATTGGCTTTACGACGAATTCTAGTTTTAGTTTCTGATATTTCAACACTTTAGGGGAGAAAAGTTTACTCCCCTTTTTTAAGTGGCGGTTGCCTAATAATACGATGTTTTTCAGCTCATAAAAATGATAGAAATAAAGATTGAAAATATCCACAATCCACGATTTGAGAAGATGAATCTACAGTTAGATATTTGCTACCAATTTTTGGTAAATCCTACGAAGGAGATTATGATTTATACGGGGCCTTCGTCTCCCTTAGACAATCCATTTTACCAAACTGCAACATCTCCACTTGAAGCGGTTAAGCGCTTTCGAGAACAAGTTTGGGCAGACATTGAGTATTTTCAAAAGTATGAAATGGTGACTCCACTTTTGCTAAAAATAGCAGAGATATCAGAGATACTTGACACTGGAAAGTATGGAGATAATGAAGTTAAGCAATTAACATTATTAACTCATGCTAAACAACCAGAAACAGACCATGCACAAGTAATAGGTAAAGCTGCTATCTGGCTAATACCAAAAAGTGAAAAAATTATTACTAGCCGTAACGAAAAACTTAAGTCCCAAAAGGCAGATTTTTAAAGTCTAAATAACTCAAAAAGACTTGGTTGGAATTTTCTTATTTCAGCCAGGTTTTTTTTTATTTCTTCATTCGTCGGGCAAAAGTTTACCTTTATTGCCTGGCAAATTGATTGGAACAAAATTAATTATCCAGAAAAGTTTTAGGTGACAATGATGTCAGAATTTCCCAAACAACTAGAATTATTTGAACTACCAAAACTACCTGATTCACGATTCTATTTATCTAAAATAGATGAAAATTCAAGAGTGTGGCTAACCCGCAAAATGGAATTGTCGCCTTATTTCACTGAGGCAAAGTCTTACAAAATCAAAGGGATTAAATCAGCAATTTATCAGCTACGACATAAGTATAAAGAGTTGCAATTGCTGGAAAAACAAGATAAACAGTGGCTTTTGCATTTCAGAGTCAAGCCACCTACTATCTGGAAACCTGGTATTTGGGAAAGGCAACCTATACAAATAACCTGTAATATCATGTCCGGATAATCAGTGATAAAAAAACTTTCTCCTTAAGAGCCTTTTCTTTCCTTCTTTCCTTCTGCCTTCTGCCTTCTGCCTTCTGCCTTACTTAGTCTAAAGTGTAAGTATTCAACCGGACATGATGTAACTCTGGACAGTCTAATTGTAGCAATAAAAGATTAGATGCTCAAGTAGACGCTTTAATTGATTATGTAATGAAAAATGGTTAATACTCGCGCGTCAGGCAGGGGTTTGATTTTCTAACCCATTAAACCTCAATAAACCATCCCCTGCACCTCCTTACTTGTGGAGAGGCGATGGTGTTATTTGGAACTAACCAATGAAACTAGAACTGAAGCCTAAGCAGCTCATCAAGCAAATTGGCGTGACTGATGCCGATGCTCTTGAGGAATATATGAAAACTCTAGAGTTCGGCCAAGACCAATACAAGGCTGCTAACAATAGGAAAATTTTACCTATTAAGCACCAATTTGTAGGTCACTATAGCAAGCCAATGGTTGCACAAGGTTACAGGGATGAACGAATTGAGAAGTTTCTTGATATTGCTTATCCTGGTTGGGAAATAGCCCTAGCCTTGCATTATCGACCTGGTGGTAATGTGGATTTGCACCGGGATGCAACGGGCTACGGTCAACTGGCAATTAGTGTTTCTAGCACTGATTTTGTATTCAGAATTGAGAATGAGAGACACGAATGCCAGCGAGGCGCAATTTACCTGTTCAGAACAAAGGTATTGCATGGTACCGAACCTCTGGATAGGGAACGATTTACTATAGTTGCCTGGAAGATTGATTGGAGAAAAATCAATTACCCAGAGGAATTTTAATGGAAAAGTTTCTAGGGGCGAAAATCCCCTAGATTCTTAAACAGATGATTATGCCTGCATTACGATACAGTATCTTTCAATCTATTCATCAACACACGGGTAATCAGTGATAAAAAAACTTTCTCTTTAAGAGACTTTCCTTCTGCCTCTCTTGGTGCGCGTTCCCTTGCGTCTTTCGCCGACGCGGGGTCGCACCGCTTCTGCCTTCTGCCTTCTGCCTTACTTCCTCTTAATTGTAAGTATTCAACCGGAGATGATATTACTCATTCGTCGGGGAGCGGGTTATTCTTTGCTTTGCT
>JBARXI010000832.1:0-21652 GCA_049647275.1 Microcoleaceae cyanobacterium | reverse complement strand
CTGTTGTTGACTGCTCTGGATAAAGTTGTTCGCTTTCATCCATGTACATATCTATCCTTTCTGTCTGCAACAACTCCAACTGTTTAAACTGGTCTTGCATATTCGGGCAAGCAGGATAACCAAAACTGTAGCGCGACCCTTGATAACGTTGCTTCAGAATATCTTTAATATTATCGGCATCCTCGCTGCCAAAACCTAGCTCCCGACGAATACGAGCGTGTAACCATTCTGCCATTGCTTCGGCAGTTTGCACCGCCATACCGTGGAAATACAAATAATCAGTATACAGATTATCCGCAAACAGCTTTTGGGCAAACTCAGTGGCTATTTCTCCTACTGTCACGGCGTGCATGGGGAACACATCAATAATTCCTGTTTCCTTGGGTGCAAAGAAGTCAGTAATACATAAACGTCGCCCTGAGTTTTGCCGAGGAAATTCAATACTATTTACAACAGTTGTTGCTTTTCCGGTATTATTCATCTCGTCGGAGTCATAGATTAAAAGTGTATTGCCTTCTGCTTGACAAGGGAAGTAACCATAGATAGCTTGAGGATGTAGCAACTTCTCTGAAATCACGCGCTCTTTCCACTTTTCCAAAAGAGGATAAACTGTCTCAGCCAAAAAGACATTATAGTCTTCCCGTGACTGACCTTGGGGTTTGCGGAATTGCCACTGCCCTGTAATCAATGCTTGCAAATCTAAATACCAGAATAATTCCTCCAATGGCATATCTTCTGGCTGTAATAACTTTGTTCCCCAGAATGGCGGTGTGGGGCGATCGATATCTACTGGCACTGCATCGGAGCGTCGAGTATCTACTACTACTGGTGCAGCAGGTTGAGGTTCCTGTTTTTCCTCCGACTTAACTGCTGGGGTAGCAACCTTACCATTACCGTTACCATTTCCATTTTCTTCTGCCAACTCATCTAAAAACCCCTGGAAGTCATCCCATTTCTCTCCTGCTTTTGCTGGCATCAATTTCTCCATGAAATTCAAATCTGAAAAAGCATCTTTACCATAAACGACTTTACCTTTGTAGGTATTTTGGCAATCTTGATGAACAAATTTAGGTGTTAGTGCAGCTCCTCCTAAAATTACGGGTACGGTAATACCTTCTTTGTTAAATGTTTCCAAATTATCTTTCATAAATGCGGTTGACTTCACCAATAAACCGCTCATGGCGATACAGTCAGCATTATGTTCCCGGTAAGCGGAAATAATGTTATCAACTGGTTGTTTAATTCCCAGGTTAATCACTTTATAACCGTTATTTGACAAGATAATATCCACGAGGTTTTTACCAATATCGTGAACATCTCCTTTGACAGTTGCTATTAAGAAAGTTCCCTTAGAATTATCGTCACCTTCATTTTTTTCCATAAAAGGTTGTAGATAAGCAACTGCTGCTTTCATGGTTTGAGCAGACTGCAATACAAATGGTAATTGCATTTGCCCGGAGCCGAATAATTCTCCCACTACTTTCATGCCATCTAATAAGTAGACGTTGATAATATCTAGTGGTGGATATTTTTCTAAAGCTATTGTTAAAGCATCTTCTAAACCAATACGTTCCCCATCAATAATATGTTCTTTCAAACGTTCTTCAATGGGGAGATTTTGTGTGGCAGTTCGGTCTTTTTTAGTTGTCTTTCCCTCAAACATTGTTGTCAATTTAGTTAAAGGGTCATAAACACAAATATCTCCCTCAAATTCACGTTGGTCATAAATTAATTTTCGGCAAATCTCTTGATGTTCTGGAGCGATTTTTGCTAATGGTAAAATCTTACTGGCACTAACAATAGCTCCATCTAAGCCTACTGCCATTGCTTCATGCAAAAATACTGAGTTCAACACTTGTCTGGCTGCGGGATTCAAACCAAAGGAAACATTAGAAACCCCAAGCATAATATGACAGCCTGGCAATTCTTCCGTGATGCGACGGATAGATTCAATTGTTGCTTTTGCATTTTCCCTATCTTCTTCAATACCTGTAGAAATTGGCAAAGCTAGGGTATCAAAAAACAATTCTTGAGCAGGGATACCATATTCTATTGCTGCATTATAAGCCCGTTTAGCTATTTCAAATTTCTTATCTGCTGTCCGTGCCATGCCATCTTCATCAATGGTACCAACTACCACACCCGCACCATATTTTTTTGCCAATTCTAATACTTGATAAAAACGAGGTTCTCCATCTTCATAGTTAGTAGAATTGAGCAAACATTTACCCCCGGCAACTTTTAAACCAGCCTCCATTTTTTCCCATTCTGTGGAGTCTAACATTAGGGGTAAATTGACATTTGTGACTAAGCGAGATGCTAATTCGTGCATATCTCGCACCCCGTCGCGTCCCACATAATCAACGTTAACATCGAGAATATGTGCCCCTTCTTTTACCTGAGATTTTGCCAGGGCAACTAAGCCATCCCAGTCTTCATTATTTAGTAAAGTTCGACATTTTTTGGAACCACTAGCATTAAGTCTTTCCCCAACAATTAAAAAGGAGTTTTCTTGTTCGTAAGTTTCGGAAGAATAGATGGAAGCTGCTGAAGGAATGTAGTTAGGTTTTCGTTCTTTTGGCTTAAGAGTTTGAGTAATTTCAGCTAATGCTTGAATATGGTCTGGTCGAGTACCACAACAACCGCCGATAACTTGCACTCCCAGGTCTTCAACAAAGTGCATTAATGCCATTTTTAACTCTAGGGGAGTGAGTTTATAATGGGCTTGTCCACCGACATTTTCTGGTAAACCAGCGTTAGGAATACAGGAGACAATAAAAGGCGAATTTTCCGACAAATAACGAATATGTTCCTTCATTAAATCCGGACCAGTGGCACAATTTAATCCGAGAATATCGATAGAATAAGGTTCTAAAATTGTTAGGGCAGCATTAATTTCTGAACCTACTAACATAGTGCCAAAAGATTCCATAGTTACTGACACCATAATTGGGCGGCGATCGCCTTTTTTAGCAAATGTTTCTTCTATGCCATTTAATGCTGCTTTTATTTGTAAAACGTCCTGACAAGTTTCTACAAGAAATAAATCTACTCCACCATCAAAAAGACCTTCCGCTTGTTCGGCAAAACCATTTTTTAGGGTGTCAAAATCAATATGTCCGAGGGTAGGTAATTTTGTTCCTGGCCCCATCGACCCGGCAACAAATCGAGGCTTTTCTGGGGTAGAAAATTCGGCAGTAACACTCTTTGCTAATTCGGCTGCTGTTTTATTCAGATAATAAGCTTTGTCTGCTAAATCGTATTCTGCCAAGACGATTTTTGTACCGCCAAAAGTATCAGTTTCAATCACATCGGCACCTGCTGCTAAGAAAGCTCGGTGGACTGTGGCAACTGCTTCTGGTTTTGTATGGACAAGATATTCGTTACAACCTTCGTATTCTTTACCTCCGAAGTCTGATTCTGTGAGGTTTTGGACTTGTAGGTTAGTACCCATTGCGCCATCGAAGACGATAACTGGGCGTTCTGGACTATGGAGACGATTCAAAAATTGGCTATTCATCATTGAGTGTTTTGTTTCGAGTTTGTTAGTATGGATGCTGGTATTTTCAGAGTTTGAGAGTAATGGCTTCCTTATATTATAAGTTAGCCCATTGCACTATAAAAGACGATGACTGGGTGTTCTGGGCTATGGAGACGGTTCAAAAATTGGTTGTTCATCATCGAGTGTTTGGTTTTTAGGTCAGGACTTACGCACAGACGCTACCTGCAGAGGCAATTCATATTAGCTCCGCATTCGGTGGGAAATTGCCCCTACAAAAAACATAATTTATAGATACTTTGCGTCAGTCCTGTAGATATTAATATTTATACAGCAATTTCCGAAGTTATGAGGTACAGTTGTTTTTCTTCTTTTCTGTTCCCTGTTCCCTGTTCCCTGTTCCCTCAAACCTAAAGTTTTGTACCTCATAACAAGGAAAAACGCTGTATTACTATTTTCAGAGTTTGGGAGCAATTTATTTTCTTTATGATAATATGGATTGAGGGGTGTTATAGCAATTATAAATAGATTTTGCGCAGTTAAATAATCACTAAAATCAACTAAATAAAATTGAAATTATGGCTTGGTGACTGATGACAGATAAATCCCAACTTCTATCAATTATTGGTGAGTAAGGATACTATAGTTGCGAATAAATATAATAAAAGCTTTATTTGGAATGAGCATCAGATATAATTAAGAACAATAGATGTATTAAGACTTTTTTTGTGTTAGATTTGAAACCCACCCTTTCTCAGTAGACTGACTCGGTATAATCAAAATTATGCTAATTAATTATAGTCAGTAAAAATACTATAAAAAACTGATAATTTGATTCAATACACTAGAAAAAAATAGCGATGACTATAACCGAACAACTACCAGCAATAAAAATTTGGCAAAGGTTCAAAATTGGGTGGCAAAAGAGCCTCAAATACAAGAAATTAACCCGTAACTTTATGTTGCGTTTATTACTTGGTGGTACAACTGTCGTAGTTAGTATTTCTGCTTTTTATAGCTATCAAGTTGTTAGGAATTTGATTCTAGATAATTTGAAAAAAAATGCTTTGTTGGAAGTGCAGCTAGGAGCAGATAATATCGATCGATGGTTAGCCACCAGAAAAATCGAAACATACACTACTGCCAATACTCCTACTTTCCGAACAATGGACTGGTCAGTAGTTAGACCTTTCTTAAAGTCTAAAGAGTTGCGATCAAAAGACTTTTTCTTTTTTGCGATGATTAATCCTGATGGTTCCTACTATACCAGTAAAATTGGCAAAGCAAAAGCTAATCTCAAAGACCGCAAGCACATAAAACGAGCAATGACTGGTCAAGTAAATGTTTCCGACCCTGTAATTTCTCGCACTCTAGATGTTCTGATGGTTTTTGTTGCTGCTCCTGTTTGGCCAGACTCTCCTAATATAGAACAGCCAATAGGAATTATCGCAGGTGCGATACCAACGGACCGGATGAGAGAAGTGGTGAGTAGTTTGCAATATGGCGCTGACAGTTATGCTTTTGCGCTTAATTCTGAAGGAAAGTCAATATTTGCGCCAGAGAAAGATCTAAACGGCAATGAAACAAAACCTATTCCCAATTTTTCGTCTTCGGAAAATCCAGACTTGCAGAATATTGGTCAGAAAATGCTTGCCAAAAAAAAGGGTATAGAATTAGTAGAAATAGACGGGAAAAAAGTTTATATTGCTTATCTTCCCATAGAGGAAGCAGACTGGTCTTTGGGCTTAATTATTCCCCGTGCAAATATTGAATCGCAACTCAAAGCACTAAATCTGATGGCTTTCGTAGTGTTGGGTTTGTGCGTTACAATGATTATAGTATTGTTGAAAGTACAGTCTTTTGAGCAAAAGCAACTCAAAAAAACTAAACAAGCTGCTGAGATAGCAAACCAAGCCAAAAGTGAGTTTCTAGCTAATATGAGCCATGAGTTACGCACTCCTCTCAATGGTATTCTCGGCTATAGTCAAATCCTTTATCGTTCTCAGTCTTGGGGCGAAAAAGAACACAAAGGCATCGAAATTATTAATCAATGTGGCAATCACTTGTTAACTCTGATCGAAGATATTCTTGATATCTCCAAAATAGAAGCTCGTAAACTTGATTTACAACCCTCCGATTTTCATTTTCCCTCTTTCCTAGAAGGAGTTGTAGAAATTATTCGTATTCGAGCAGATCAAAAAGGAATAGATTTTATTTATCAACCACAAGCAAATTTACCAACAAGTATCATCGCAGACGAAAAACGCTTGCGCCAAGTTTTAATCAATTTGTTAGGTAATGCAGTCAAATTTACTGAGACTGGTAACGTCGTTTTTCAAGTGAAAAGTTGTAGGGATGATTCGAGCAAAAGTGCAGAATTATCCGAGCGTAACCAGGATAAAACATCTACCTCTAATTCACATCCATCTACAACCATCGAATTTAAAATTCAAGATACAGGAGTTGGTATTCGTGCAGAAAAAATTGATACTATATTCAATCCCTTTGAACAAGTGGGAGACAAAATTAAAAAGTCTCAAGGAACAGGATTAGGGTTAGCTATTAGTAGTCAAATGGTTAATCTTATGGGTTCACATATTAGGGTAGAAAGTGAGTTAGGTGTTGGTAGTACCTTTTCCTTTGAAGCTAAATTTCCTCTGAGTTATGACTGGGTGCAGTCAGCTACTACTGTCGCTGGGAAACAAATTATTGGTTACACAGGAAAACAAAAAACAATTCTAGTAATTGACGATCGTTGGGAAAATCGATCTGTAGTAATTAATTTGCTACAACCTATTGGTTTTGTGACTGCGGAGGCAGAAAATGGTGCTGAAGGATTAGTTAAAATAGCACAACTGAAGCCAGATTTAACCATTACAGATTTACAGATGCCAGTAATGGATGGTTTTGAGATGCTCAGGCAGTTGCGTGGGTCAGATGATTTGAAAAATTTGCTGGCGATCGTCTCTTCTGCCTCCGTATCTAAGGCAGATCGGCAACAGAGTATTGATGCTGGGGGCGATGATTTTCTCCCTAAACCTGTAAACGCCAAAGAATTGTTTAATATCCTAGAGAAATATTTAGAAATTGAATGGAAATATGCTCAAACAGAAAATATTGAAAATCCTGAAATCATGCCTGATTCATCAGTTTCAGATTTAGTTCTTGACAACTCTAAGATTTTATCTCCACCATTAGAAGAATTAGAAGCTTTACTCAATTTGGCACAGAGAGGTAAATTAAATAGATTGACTGAAAAATCTAAACAACTTCAGCAATTAGAGCCAAAATATACTCCTTTTTTTCAACAAATTTTGCAATGGGCAGAAAATTTTGAATCCGAGCAAATTGAGGAATTTATAATTAGTTTTTTAGAGGTAAAGGAATAAATTAATGACAAACACCGCCAATTCTGAATTTATTTTAGTTGTAGATGATAATCCAGTCAATCTCAAAGTAATAGTAATAACTTTAACTAATCAAGGATATGAAGTCACCACAGCAACTAGCGGTGAACGAGCACTCAAACAAATTTCTTATGAATTACCCGATCTTATATTACTAGATATACAAATGCCAGGAATTGATGGGTTTGAAACTTGTAAAAAATTGAAAGAAAATCCTGAAACTAAAGATATTCCAGTAATTTTTATGACTGCCCTTACAGACAGTGAAAGTATCGTTAAAGGTTTTAATTTGGGAGCCGTTGATTATATTACAAAACCTTTTCAAGCAACAGAAGTTATTGCTAGAGTTAACACTCACATAAATTTACAACAGTTAAGAAAAAATCTCGAACAAAAAGTAGCTAGTAAAACTAATAAACTTACTCAAGCTTTAGAAGAGTTAAAAGCATCTGAAGTCAAATTAATTCAAAGCGAAAAAATGTCAGCACTGGGAGAATTAATCTCTGGCATAGGACATGAATTAAATCATCCAATCGGTTCAATCTTTAGCAATTCTAACCATCTGCAAATATATATTAAAAAGATTCTTCAGCACTTATCTCTTTATCAAAAGTATTACCCCGAGCCTATATTGGAAATCACTAAAAATGCTGAAGAAATCGATCTGGATTTCATCATTGATGATTTACCTGATATGATTAACTCTATGAAAGCAGCCTCAGAAAAAATTAGCTATCTTAGTATCTCTTTACGCATATTTTCTCGTCGTGAATTCAAGAAAAATAAAAAAGTTTGTTTTCCAGTCCATAAAAGTATTGATAGCACTCTATTAATTCTGAATCATCGCCTAAAATATAATCAATATCGTTCATCTATTGAAATAGTGAAAAAATATGGAAATATTCCTCAAATTGAATGTTTCTCCGGACAATTGGGACAGGTATTTATGAATATTATTTCTAATGCTATTGATGCTATAGATGAGTTTAGTCAGAAAACCGGATTTTCTAAATTGAAAATCACACCTCAAATTTTGATTTTTACTGGAATAAATGAGGATAAAACGGCAATATTTATTAGAATAAAAGACAACGGATTAGGAATGTCAGCAAAAGTCAAAGCACAAATATTTGACAATTATTTCACCACTAAAACTGTAGATAAGGGCACAGGTTTTGGTTTGTCTATTGCCCATCAGATTGTAGTAGAAAATCATGGTGGTAAGCTTTGGTGTGAATCAATTTTAGGTAAGGGTTCAGAATTTATTTTAGAATTGCCAATAAAATAAAGAAGGAAAAAAAGAAAAAAAGCTACTTATAAATAATAAATATTTTACTTTTATACAATCTGTAGCAAAATAGTGAAAATTGTACCTTTTCCAAGTGTAGAATCACAACTAATCGTACCACCGTGTTTTTTTGTAATAATTTGATGAGCGATAGCCATCCCTAAACCTGTTCCCTTCCCCACATCTTTCGTCGTAAACCCTTGCTCAAAAATCCGGTCTTTCGTCTCTGGTTTCATCCCATTACCATTATCTTCAATCTCAATCTTTACCTGATTTTCCACCATATAAGTACGAATTATGATCCGATTCGGATTTTTCTCAATCTCAGCATAAGTTTTACCTTGATTTGCTTCCTCAAAAGCATCAATAGCATTTGCCAAAATATTCATAAATACCTGATTCAGTTGCCCAGGAAAACATTGCACATCCTGAATTTCTCCATAATTTCTGATAATCTTAATCGCCGGACGTTTTTCCGAAGCCTTAGTGCGGTGCTTGAGAATCAGTAATGTGCTATCAATCCCCTCATGGATATTGAATGCAATTTTATGCTCTTGATCTTGGCGCGAAAAAATTCTCAGGCTAGTGCTGATATGTTTAATCCGTTCTACCCCCACATTCATCGACTCCAACAACTTCGGTAAATCTTCACGAATAAATTCGAGGTCGATCTCTTCGATTTCATCTTGAATTTGTGGGTCATTACTTGGGCATTTTGCCAGTAAAAGGTCAATTAAACTCAGTAAATCTTGCGAATAGTCTTTGGCTGGTCGAATATTGCCTTCCAAAAAACCAATTGGATTATTAATTTCATGGGCGACACCTGCTACTAAATTCCCTAATGCTGACATCTTTTCACTTTGAACAATTTGCAGTTGTGCTGCTTTTAAATCTCGTAGTGCTTGAGTCGCTTGGTCATAAAGTTGAGCATTTTGCAGGGAAATTGCAGCTTGAGTAGAGAGGAATTGTACTATAGCCTGACGGTAAGAAGTAAAAACACCTTTAGTTGTTTGATGTTCCAGGTATAAAATACCGACTAAATTGCCTTGATAGAGCAGTGGTAAACAAAGTATACTTTGAGGTTGATATTTGAGTAAATAACCCTCCATAATTCCGACAATATCAGTTTTAGATTCGTCGATTAATATTGATTCCTGAGTGTTTTTTACATATTGAATCAAACGGGTAGGAACTATACTTTCTATATTTACAGGAAATGATTTTGTCGAAGTTTCCACTGTGCCATCAGTTACGACTTCAGCCATTGCCCGTATTTGCCATTGGTCTGCTTGGAAAATGAGTAATGCTGTTTTTTGAGCGCCTGCGTTGGTGAGAATAATTTCTACGATGTCGGTCAGTAGTTGGTCTAGCTCTATGGTGCTTGATATGGCCTGAGTTGCTTGTAAAATCGAAGCTAAGTCTAGGGTTTCAGAGAGTTTTGTGCTGCTGCTAGTTTGTTCTTGTATAGTTGATGAGAATGTTTGTGTGAAATTTTCCCAACTTTCAAATGGATTAAATTCAAGTTGTTGCTGTTTCAAAATTGGAGTTAGGAGTTGGGGGTATTGTTTTTCGAGTTGGTCAGTTTTGGCTTTTGCACCCCAACTGGCATAACAATAATAGGCTTCTTGCATATAGATAGCTGCAAATTTTTCTTTGCCCCACTCTAGGTAGAATTTAGCTGCGAGTTCGTTGGCAAGAGCTTCTTCTTGAAGATATTTGTTTTCTTGAGCTAGGGCAATAGCAAGGTCATACATCTCTATTGCTTCCATTTTTTCGCCCAAGACTCGATGTTTTTCTGCATTGATTAAGTAAAGTTTTTGAGCATAATTCATTGGAGCATGATCGGCCCATTTTATCATTTTTGTTTGATGGGATGAGATACGCGCCATGGCAATTTCTTGCTCTGTTTTCTCCAGTATCGGATATAGAGAAAGCCATGACAAGGCGTCATACAGATAAAATATTGGGACGAATACTTGCCCGGGTATTCCTTCTAGATAAGATTCTACTCGAACGCCAATTTCTGTGGCTTGAAGGCGATCGCCAAACAGATAACAAAGGAATAGTTTGTCAATATAAAATAAAGCCAGAGAAGTGAAATCGTTATCCTGTTGATGAATTGGCAGCATTTTTTCTTCATCATAAGCCTTTCCCTGCAAAAAACAAGGATTATTATTTGTTTCAATCAAATTCAAAACTGCTTGGCGATGAAGTTCATTTAAATTGAACACTATCCTTTGTTGTAATCCTTCTATTACCAGCCCATAATTAAACATTTCGCGTTCCAGCTCAATCAAATTTTTACCTAAGACAAATGAATGAGCGCAATAATCATAAGCAGCAAAGGATGCAGATTCAAAATCGCCAGATTCTAATCCAATTTTGTAGGCATCTATAAGCAGTCTTAATGTTGAATTGATATGTTCTTTCCAATGTTTAACAGAAAGACAAACAATTTCTATGGTCTTGGCATAAAACTCTTTAGATTCAATTGTATTTAACAGCTCAAGTGCTAAATTTCCAAAGCTATATCCTAAGTCTATATTGTCAACATTACTACAGAGAATTAAAGCGTAGTTTGCATAAGCAGATGGTGAAACATCCATATTTCCATAAGTAATAGATAAATCAACCTGTTTAGCAATAATCAGTGGTAGTAATTTAGGCCGTCCCAAATATGCTGCATTTAATAGACTTGATAGAATTCGCATTGACGCTAATTGCTTTTTGTCCTTCATTATAGGCAAAGAAATCAATGATTCAATCTGCTGAAAAAATAGCTTTTGCTTAACTTTATCTGCCTCGCAATTAACATCAATTTTGTCAGGGTCTTCAAGTAAATCAATACCTAAAAAAGAAAGAATGTCTACTCCAACTTGAATAGCTTCTAAAAGCTGATTTTTAGATATCAAAATCTGAATTATAACTTCACAAGTTTTGACTTTTTCCAATACATTTTTTGCACGTTCAAACAATATATTTGCTATTGTTTCTGCTGTTGTAATATTGCCACTTAAATAGGCTGTTTCTGCCACTAATTCATATATTGATAAAGCAAATTCATAATCTTGTTGCCAATGATTTTCTAGTAGTAAGTTGCGTGCTATTTGAGAATATTCAAAAGCAGATGTGTAAGCTGTTGCTATTTTCGCCTTTTTCCCAGCCATGAAATTTAATTGTGCTAACTCTCGCCTCTGAAATTTATGTGTAATAAGTTCTAAACCTACATTTAGTTGGTTGACAATTTCAAAAATTTTGTCTTCTCTATTCTCAACTGAAGTATTTTGTAATAACAATTGCCCAATTTGCCAATGAGTAGCTTGTTTCTCTTCTTCAGGAATCAAAGAATAAGCCGCCTGTTGCACGCGGTCATGCAAAAAACGATAACTCACCATCATCCTCTCAGTCGTTATCTCCTCCACACCACCCTGAAAAAATTTATATGCCTCACTAATAGGTAAAATCAACCCCTCTTGCAAAGCATCCCAAATATCTTCTGCCACCTCCTCAACAGATGCCTCACTAACTACGGCCAAAATCTCCAACTCAAACTGATTTCCTATACAAGCTGCTAACTTCAGTACCCTCTGAGTAACCTCTGACAATTTTTGCAACCGCCCTGCCATGAATTCTACCACATCATTTGTAATGGCTGCATCACGCACTTTCACCAAGTCGCATTCCCAATAGCCTAAGTTGCGATCAAACGTAATCAACCCCTCTTCATATAACCCTTTCAAAAACTGTGTTGTAAAAAACGGATTTCCTTTGGTTTTTTGATAGACTAATTCTGTCAAAGGTTGAGCTAATTGCTTACTACAATTGAGTGTATCTGCCACCAATTGATTAATATCATTCAAAGCTAATGGCTGCAAAGTAATTGTCGAAACTACAGCCCGCTCTTTCTCCAATTCAGCTAAACTCAACATCAATGGATGAGCTGGAAACACTTCGTTATCCCGATATGCTCCCAGAATTAGTAAAGACCCAGTTTCTGTACTACTCATCAACACTTTCATCAAATTGAGTGATGCAGAGTCTGCCCATTGTAAATCATCCAAAAACATTACTACCGGATGAGAAGGAGCGGTAAAAACAGCAATAAATTTCTGAAACAGCAAGTTAAAACGATTTTGGGCTGCACTGCCTGATAATTCTGCTGCTGGTGGTTGAATACCGATAATTTTTTCTAATTCGGGTACTACCTCTATGATGACTTGAGCATTTTCTCCCAATGCTTTGAGTATCTTTGTTTTCCAGTTAGCTATTTCTGTATCTGGCTCACTGAGTAGTTGTTTCATCAAGTCTCGGAAGGCTTGCACGAAGGCAGAAAAAGGAATATTGCGATTAAATTGGTCAAATTTGCCTTTGATAAAATAGCCCCGTTGCCGAACTATGGGTTTATGAACTTCATTAACAACAGCAGTTTTTCCAATACCTGAAAAACCTGCCACTAGCATCATTTCTACACTTCCTTCTCCACCCTTGCTAAGGGGAGCATGAGTGGAATTTGCCACACGCTCGAAGGCTTTCAGCAGGGTTTGTACTTCGGTTTCTCTGCCATAGAGTTTTTCAGGAATAATGAAGCGATCGCTCTGGTCTGTTTCTCCCAACTCAAACGATGTAATTTTTCCTGTGGTTTCTAACTGTTGCTGACATTTTTCTAAGTCATCTTTTAATCCCAAGGCACTCTGATAGCGGTCTTCGGCATTTTTTGCCATCAATTTCAGGACAATATTCTGTAATACTTCTGGTATTTCACTTGCTTCGGGAAATTTGGCTGGTTGGGCAATATGGCAATGCACCAATTTCATTGGGTCGCTGGTGGTAAAGGGTAATTTCCCGCTGAGGAGTTCAAAAAATGTTACGCCCAAGGAGTAGAAGTCGCTACGGTAGTCTATTCCTCTATTCATCCGTCCGGTTTGCTCTGGGGAAATGTAGGCGAGGGTTCCTTCTAAGAAGTTGGGGTTGATGAGTTGTTGTTGTTCTTTTGGTAGTAAGCTGGAGATGCTGAAGTCGATCAGTTTGATTTGCTTGGTTTCGGGGTGGATGAGAATATTGGCGGGTTTGATGTCTTTGTGGATAATCTTTTGTTGAGTTAGGTAGTGAAGGGCTGATGCTAGTTGGATGGCTATGGCCAGGAATTCGATTAGAGAAAGGTTTGATTTTTGCCAATAGTCCGAAAGGGCGATCGCTCCTTCATTGGGCATTACCAAGGCGTAACCATTGCCGTAACGTTCTAAGGCCAGGGGTTGGATGGCTGGATGTTTGAGGTTACGGGTGATGATGTATTGGTTGCGAAATTGGACTAATTCGTTGAATGTTGGGTGGGGGTTCCGTAAGACTTTGATGATGACTGGTTGTCCTTTGGTATCTTGGATCGCTCGATATACCAGAGTGCGGCTTCCGGTATATATTTGGTTTGTTTCTTGATAACCAGCTAAGTTGAGCATTTTCATCACCGATAATAATATCTAGTA
This sequence comes from Microcoleaceae cyanobacterium, assembly GCA_049647275.1. Taxonomy (GTDB): domain Bacteria; phylum Cyanobacteriota; class Cyanobacteriia; order Cyanobacteriales; family Microcoleaceae; genus JASJEE01. The sequence goes on along the minus strand of JBARXI010000832.1, from coordinate 7,978 downwards.
CCAGAGGTAGTTGATTTCAGTCTCAATGGATATACGGATATAATACATAAGGGAGACAAAAAGTCAACATTTATACTCTACTCCATACCTTTGTTTTCTGTCGAGAGAAACTCAAAAAAAGTTTACAATTTTCCACGGCTTTGTAGTCTGGGATTTTTTTTATTCCTAATATTTTTTCTGTTTTTTTTCCAAATGACTAATTAAAATAAATGAGGGTAATTTACATTTATTTTAATTCTATGGTTGCAAAAAAAAAATACTCTTGAAGATATATCAAGATGTTTGACAAAAAAAAGTATCTTGTCTGAACAAAATAATATTCTGCTCCTACAAAATGTTTTAATCTTACTCCAAATTAAAATTGTATAGGTATAGTATTAATTTGATTCTTCTGAAATATTTTAAGTTGTAGGGTGAGCAATGTCTATAAGTGTTTTTGTCTAAAGGTTTTAGCTGACTGCGCGCATTGCCCACATTATGCGTTTATTTATGCCGACCTACTTATTAATTTGATTCTTCTGAAATATTTTAAGTACTTTTTTCTTCAATTGTTTGAGTTTCAGAAGTAAGAGAATTATTACCAAATAGTTGAGGGATAATTAACCCAGAATTAGCTTCATATTCTGCAAATTCTGGATAGCGAGATAGAGACTTATCTTTTTTCAGCATATTAGGAATAAATACTCCTGCAACAAATACTCCTAGAATTAAATAAGGCAGCCAATGTTGCACTAACATTGCAAAAGCAAGATAGATAAGTATCTCTCCTAAATAGTTAGTATTTCGGCAACGTGCAAAGAATCCTTCTGTGATTAATCCTGACTTATATTTGAGGGTATAATATTTTTGAGCATCACTACTATAGTGGAGGAAAATACCAAAAATATTCAGAGAAATAGCCGCAGCTACTAAGGCTGATGGAGGTTCAGTACCACTGCTAATTAAAATAAAAGGAGCTACCCAATACAAGCCTAGCATTACAAATATTATAATACCTTGTGCAAAAGGAATCTCTTCTTCCCATTTTTTATCTGGGAATAGACGGTCTTTTAGTAGCCATAAAATTCCATAAGTACCATGTAGGGATAAATACACCCACGCAGCTAAAGTAAAGTTTTGATAGGCTACCATTAGCGCTAATATAAATATGAAAGTGGTAGCTTTATGCAAATTGATTGGATGTTTTATTTTCATAGAAACTATTAATTTTAGTTGGATTTTTGCCAAAGCTTTGCTTTGACTATATATAATATTACCTCAAAAATTTAATTAATTAGGAAAAATTTAGAATACAGATTTCCTCTACCCACCAAAAGACTTTTTCAGCAAATCCTAATTAAATGTCACGAGAGTTAATTGCGACTGGAATGCAGTGGAAGAGTGAAATCGTATTACTGAATAATTAAGATTTAAACCCTCTCCCTGGCTTCGCCACGGGCTGTCGCGCTAAAAGGATAAAAAGCGGTCGTTTTGCTCCGCAATATGTTTGCGGAGCATGACAAACGGAAAAAGCGGAAGCTCTACACTAGCAAAACGCTATATCCAATCGACCAAGGGAAAAGCAAAAAAATCCTTTTAGTTAATCCTCTAATTTTAATAATTATTAATTGTTAATTGTTAATTATTAATCGTTGAATTTATCCAGTTATCATTTTAGCTACAATAAACACAAAGAAAAGCACTGATAATCCTATAATTAAAATTCCTAAAATTAAGAATAAAGCAATGAACGACCAGATTCTTTGATGTTTTTTAAATTCAGCAATACTTTTCCATTTGCGACTTTTCCAAGCCCACTCATTACCTTTAATTCCTAACATAATTCCTGTCATCAACCATCCCATACCAAAGGTGACAAAACTTAAATCTATCCAAGCGATTAATCCTACCCAAACATGATTAGTCAAACACCAAACACCAGGCAATAAAAAAGCACCCCAATTCCAACCAATAATTTCTGCTGGTACTTCATTAGAACGATTAATTATCTTCCCCGGTTTGGCAGTAGGAATTATAGCTTTTTCTGTCTCTATTTCTTGCTGATTTTGCTTAATTTTACTGACTTGATTTGGTCTAATAATTTCCGGACTTGGAAGTTGTAACTCGGCTAATATCTCCTCCGCTGACTGGAAGCGATCGCCGGGAATAGGAGCCAACATTCTATGCAAAATCCCCTCAAACTTAGGACTTAATTTTAATTCCTGACTCCATTGCCAACCCATCGTTTTTGTATTAATTAATTCTGACGGTAACTTACCAGTCATTAATACTAAACAAGTCACTCCCAAAGCATACAAATCGCTATGATGCGCAACAATTCCTAAACGCATTTGTTCATCTGGAGCATAACCAAATTTACCTAACCGAGTACCAGGAGAAACAACATTTTTTGAATGACCTGCTTCGTGAGAAACTGCAGCAGCAATTTGTTTAACCCCACCCAAATCAATTAAAATTGGCAAGCCATCTTCTGCCCGACAAATAATATTATCAGGAGCAATATCTCGGTGAATAATTCCTCGACTATGTAAATAATTTAAAACTGGTAAAATTTGACGCATAAAGTTAATTATTTCAACTTCGCTAAAAAAATTACCATTGAGGCGACGTTGACTAACGAGAGATTCATAAGTTTGCCCCTCAATAAAATCTTGTACTAAAAATAAACATTTATTTTCCCGAATAAATTCCCAAAAATTCGGAATTTGAGGATGATTAATTTGATTTAATATCATTGCTTCTCGTTGAAAAAGTTCCTCGGCTTTTTGCACAAATTCAGTGCCTTGATTTCCTGGAGTTAATTGTTTCAAAACTACTGCTTGCTTAAATCTACCTGTGTCTTCTGCTAAGTAAGTTTTGCCAAATCCACCTTGACCAATTTGACGAATAATTATGTAGCGATCGCGTAATTTATTACCTGGTTGTAATTCTGTAGATGCTGACTGAGAAGGTTTTATTTCCTCTATAGAAGCACCACAATTAGAGCAAAAACGGGAAGAAACAGTATTATCATGTCCGCAATTTGTACAATTAGTCATATTTATTAGATGGATAATTTTTAATACAATGATATAGTAGGAATATTTTTGATAAAAAATTATTACTATATCACAACTAAATATTAACTTAAATTTTCAACCCTGATACAGGAACTATACTTGTAGGGTCGTTGCAACACACCTTACAAGTAGAGTATATGACAGAGGATTTTGCGTAAGTCCCGATCGACTTAAATTTTCAACCCTGATACAGATAAATACTATGATTAAAATCATCATAATCTTAACTTTTTGGTTTGCCAGTATCTTAACACAAGCATGGTTTATGAGATGTTGGCATCGTTTTGCTATGTGGTGGATAATAACCAATATTATAGCTTTACCTGTGAGTTTGTTTGTAGTAGGATTTATTACTTTTGCAGGATTGGTCGTTATTTTCGGAATCCGTTTACAAACCAATGATTGGCCTGAATACGCATTGCCATTAGGTTATTTATTTGCACTATTGATAGTTTGGGCGATTTTAACTACTTTACAATGGTTTTTGCTCAGACAAAAAGTTACTTCCAGCCAATGGTGGGCAGCAGCAAATAATGTAGTTCAGTTAATAGTATTATTTCTGCTCGAACGGAGTACAATAAATTTTTCTGACGCTCAAACTTTATCTGTGAAAATGTTAGTAGTTTCAGGAATATCTGGTATTTGTGTAGGGGGTATTACTGGCATTACGATCAAGAGGTTACATATCAATTTATGATAATTAAGTGGGTAGGTAGGGGTGATTAAACATTACTATTGTTGGTCATTTTGCAGTTGTTGGTTTATCAAAACCGAGGGACGATCGTTTTGCGGATTTATTAGTAGGATCGCAATGACAATAATCTGTCGTAGCCCCATGTTGTCATGGCGAGACGGTAATATCGCCATCAACTTTTGCCACAACACAATTAAAGTAGTCGTAGGCATCTGTGGAGATTGCCACGGGGGGAATAATTGTCAAAGCAATCATCCCAATTTTCAGCCTCCCCCTCGCAATGACAATCATCTGCTGTAGCCATTTGTGGAGATTGCCACGGGGGGAATAATTGTCAAAGCAACAACCCATATTCTCTCACCCACCCTCGCCATGACAACTGCAATTCCTGGCGAGGCGGGAATATCACAACCTTTGAGAGAAAACAATCAACCTAGCCGTAGCCATCTCCAGAGATTGCCACGGGGGGAATAATTGTCAAAGTAACAACCCATATTCTCTCACCCACCCCTCGCCATGACAACTGCAATTCCTGGCCATGACTCCAACCTTTCATTGCGAGTGAAGCGAAGCAATCCCTTAATTGGAGGTGGAGGTAATGACACGATCTCCGGTGCTAATGGCGGAGCTGGAAATGACATTATCGGCGGTGACGGCAACGATAACGGCCCGGATATTCTCAATGGGGGGACGGGTAATGACACCTTAACGGGTGGTAATGGCCCGGCTCTGTTTGTCTTTGCCTCCGGTGACGGTACCGATCCGATTACCGATTTCTCGACTCCCGATGTAATTGGGTTAGCAGGTGGTTTGAGTTTCAGCGATCTCAGCTTCTCCAGTACTGATATTATTGTGACTGTTAGCGTAGCTCCGACCTAGGAGGCGTGCCTGATAACTGATAACTGAAATGACTTCGACTTCGGAGGTGTTAGCAACTTTAGTGGGTGTGGATGCCACTACTTTAACCGCTAGCGACTTTACCACAATTTAAGTCGAGAAGCAAATTTTATCCCGGCGCGGCAGTTAGTTGCTGTCGCCTGGGATATTTATACCGTTTCACCCCACCGAAGAGCTAAGGCTTGGTAGGAATCTCCGTTCCTTTAGGCCGGAGAGGATGTCAACGAACTCATATCAAATCCGGATGATTAGTTATTGTAAGTCCGCAGCGACTGGAACGGAGTGGAAGGTTTCCGCAGCGACTATAGGAAGCAATCTCGCGCCACCCCCTGAGATTGCTTCCTATAGTCGCAATGACGACTTTTCCGCCGGATTCTATATCAGAAGTGAGAATGGAAACCCAACATTATTATTGGGTTACGTCTCACTTGAGCAAAAAAATTAGGTCAAGCCCCTTCTTTCCATGGGATACAAACAGAAAATTCTGAATTTTCAAGCCTTCCTATCGTAGAAGGTACTGATAACTGTTAACTGAAATTACTAAGTAGGTAGGCATAAGTAATTGGTAAAATGGAAACTACTTTGAAATTCGTGAAGGAATTGAGATTGCTTTCCTTACCGAATGCTCCACAAACGGTCCACTCCGTGCCCCTCGCAATGACATAATTACGTTTAATTACCCTCATCTACTTACCCTAAATTATTATAAGTGATTATACAAACATTATATGAGTACAACTTTATAGAAAAGATGATATGATTAACATTTTAATCATACAAAATGTTTCATTGAGGTATCGGCCATTGAATCATGAAGCCCACTGCAAAGGCTAAAAATTAACAAAGTAGAAAATTTCTATTTTTTTACATAAAAAGTGCAATAATATTTTGGCATCTTGCCATATTTTTGCAAAATCATGCCTGAAATCCCCCAATTTCCTGAAGCTCTTGCCGAAGCCCTCAATAATTTCCCAGAGCTAAATTTGGACCTACCTGACCCAGAAGATGAAGAAATTCCAGAATCGGATTTTCAAAATGTAGTAGACGTAGCCTGGAAAGTTTGCGATCGCTTCGACCTCCAGACCGAAATTTGGCGGGGACGTATCTTGAGAATCATCAGAGACCGAGAAAAAAGAGGAGGCGATGGGCGCGGAAGTGGATTCTTAAATTGGCTCAAGGAACGAGAAATCGGCAAAAGTCAAGCTTATGCCTTAATAGAATTGGCCAATAGTGCAGATACTTTAATTGAGCAGGGACATTTAGACCCAGACTGCATCAACAACTTTAGTAAACGGGCATTTGTAGAAACGGCCAAATCCTCACCAGAAGTCCAGGAAATGGTCACAGATGCAGCAAAAAAAGGCGATCGGATCACTAGACGAGAAGTTAAACAACTGGCAGATGAGTGGACAGCTATCAGTTCAGATTTATTGCCAGATGAAATTCGAGAAAAAGCCACCTCTGGTTCGATGCCACCCCGTTATTTAGCTCCCTTAGTCAAGGAAATGGAAAAATTACCAGAATCCCACATCGGTGCGATTCAAGAAGAAATGGTAGAAAATCCTGACTTAGATACAGTCAAACAACTTACTTCAGATGCTCGTAACCTAGCTAAATATCTTGATGCTGCTGGCCGAGTTCAAGCGTTAAATGAATCAGTATTAGATATGGAAATGGCATTAGAAGAAGCCTTGAGATTAGACTGTCTCAATACAGTTGCTGAGTTAGTGAAACAGTCTGCTCAGTTAGAAGTCACAATGGCTAAATTGTATAGTACCTGGAAGCGGGTAGGTAATCTCTCGGAGCGACTATTTGTAGATACCGGTGCCAGTACACCTAATCTACGACACCTATTAGGATGTCTTGATAAACTTTCTAATAATGTCATTGAACTGCGCCTAAGTGAAGTTAATGACCAAACCATTCGTCTACAAATTCTATCCGATCGAGAATAATATCATGTTAGAAGGAGCCATAAATCATCTCTTCAAAATACCTTCAACAATCCATCGTTGGAGGTGCAGATAGTTTGAACTTGCTATGAACTAACAAACTTTCTTGATGTCATCCCAGTCAAACGCTTAATATAGAATCCGGTTGATTAGACATTGCAAATAGTGGTTGACGGCCACCAGTGCAATTGAGTCACTGCCTGCAATAATTCTGGTTCCATGATTAGCTTGGGAAAACCCTTGCAGAGCAACTATTTCAGCTTTTCGAGGGAGTCAAACACTTGATTCATAATTACAACGCCCTAGTAGAGGCCAAAGCCTCTCGGCTGGCTGTAATTCTGGAGAGTAGGCTGGTAGGAAGTCGCTCAAATAAACCAGGGGGGATTTCTAAGTTTTGTGTGATATAGAATCCAGCGTGATCGAGTACCAGTAATGCTCGATTCTCTTGATCAATTCCCTGACTAAGGACAAAAGCTCAGGGAATCAGACTCATTATTTAGACCTCTGCGAAAAACAACTGCAGTTAAGACTAAATAGTTGAAGATACAATCAAGGAAAGGATTGAAAAAATTTAGACCATCAACAGAGATGAAAAACAAATTTTGGGTGGTGGTGCAGCCGTAATGGTACAGTACGGAGAGGAGTGTGGGAGGTGTGGGAGGTGTGGGAGGTGTGGGAGGTGTGGGAGTAGGGGAGAAATTAAAAAAAATATATTTTCACCTGACACCTGTCTTCATTAATGACCTTGGAGATAAAAGGTGGTTTCCACAACGGAGTACAGCTATTATTGTGACTCATTGTTCCCAAACAATTGAGCAAAGTACAGACGAAAATCACTCTCTGCGAACTATCTACAACAATGTTGTGAATATCTATATCGCCTGTGGTGTAAGCGATGCGGGGTACATACAATTTGTCGTAACCGTTGTAAAGTTGTCCTGGTGAAAGAACATTATCTAGTTGCCATAGCTGATAGCGAGAAGCAAGATAAATTCTATCGGTGGACGCATACAAACCCATTGCTCGGTCAAATATGCGCTCAAACCCAGAAAACTTCCCTTCTTCATTTACTTCCATCAGCATTAAACGCGAACTTTGATAGGTGGTTAAAGCTAGAGATACAGCGCTTCCCGTTGCCCGTGAGGTACAATAACCGGAATTTTAACAAGGTAAATATTTTTTACTTGTTTCCCATCACCCTATCACCCCATCACCCCATCACCCCATCACCCCATCACCCCATCACCCCATCACCCCATCACCCCATCACCCTAAAATCGTCAATATATGTATTTCATAACTTAGAAAACTGCTGTAAATCCCCAACAAAATGTAAAAACTTCAGCATAGCTGGCTTTAATTAATCTTCGGATTTA
>JBARXI010000831.1:0-9254 GCA_049647275.1 Microcoleaceae cyanobacterium | reverse complement strand
TGCCAATAACTCTTTTGGTGTCTTTTGGGTGCTTATTTATATGTTCTAATATTTTATTCATTAGTATATTTTCTCCAAAACTTTAATTAAAATTATAGCTTAATTTTTATTTTGGAGATGTCTATTATCAATTATCCATTATTGAAAGGACAACCCTTTCAAGACTTATGGGTAAAGCATAGACTATATAATAAGTGTTCAACCAGATTTGATATGACATACTCTTCCGCTATAACGAATGTTTAGCGGGAGATTCTCAGTAGAACTGAACCCAATTGATATTTCATCAACTCATGTGGTAACTTAGAAGCTGTCGGGTCACCATCCCATGTCCACCAGGCTTTGTTCCAGGTGTGTCTGTCCTATTTCCCGATGCCCAGCAGGCAGTCGGAGCGCTTTGATCTACCTGTCCACAGCCGGAAATTGGAAATTGTAATCTAGCTGATTGAGAACCACATGAGCAAAAATTGTGACCCTGTACTTAAGTTTTCCTTACCTCCTCAAAAAGTGTGCATTCATCAGTTATTTGAAGAGCGAGTAGAACAAACTCCCGATCGCATTGCCCTTATTTTTGAGGATGAAAGCCTTACTTATAGAGAATTGAACCATCGAGCGAACAAAGTAGCGCATTACCTAATTTATTTGGGAATAGAACCAGAATTTCTGGTTGGGATTTGTGTAGAACGCTCCTGGGAAATGGCGATCGCAATCCTGGCTATTTTAAAAGCTGGTGGTGCTTACGTCCCCCTAGATCCAACCTATCCGCAACAGCGGCTTTCCCTCATGCTGGAGGATGCTCAACCACCAGTGTTGCTCACTCAAAAACGGTGGCGAGAAAATATTCCCTCCCATAAAGCACAGGTGGTCTACTTGGATGGTGATTGGGAGGAGATTGCCCAACAGAGCGAGCAGAACCCTGAGACCCCCACGACATCTAAAAATCTAGCTTATGTCATCTACACCTCAGGCTCTACGGGGCAGCCCAAAGGAGTGATGATTCCCCATCAAGCTCTAGTCAACCACAGCGTTCACATTGCCAATCACTATGGTTTGCAGACAACAGATCGGGTTTTACAATTTGCTTCAATTAGCTTTGATGTTGCAGCAGAAGAGCTATTCCCTACCTGGTTGAGTGGGGGTACTGTCATTCTTCGTCCTGGTTCTGTGACCCCAACTGTTGCCGAGTTTCAAGAACTGATCGATCGGCAAAAGCTGACGGTTCTCAACCTGCCTGCTTCTTACTGGCATGAATGGGTATCTGCTCTGTCTAGTTCCCAGGCGCAATTACCCTCTACCCTGCGCTTGGTTGTGGTTGGCAATGAAAAGGTTTTGCCAGAGAAATTGATGAGTTGGCAGAAAATAGCAGGTAATCGCGTCCGCTGGCTGAATGCTTATGGACTGACTGAAACCACTATTACATCCACGCTCTACGAACCAGATATCTGGAAAGAATTACCAGAGGTAAAGTCTGTACCGATAGGTTGTCCCATTGCCAACACCCAAATTTACTTGTTGGATGAAAATAAAAAGCCCGTGCCTGAAGGACTAACGGGGGAATTATATATTGGCGGTCTTGGTTTGGCAAGAGGCTATCTCAATCGTCCTGAATTGACGGGAGCGCAGTTTATCCGCAATCCTTTTAGCGATCGAGCAGATTCTCGCCTCTACAAAACAGGGGATTTAGCCCGTATCGGGAGGGACGGTAATATCGAAATCCTCGGACGCATTGATAACCAGGTGAAAGTTCGTGGCTTCCGCATTCAAACGGAGGAAATCGAAGCAATTCTCAATCGGCATCCACTGGTGCAAGATACTGTGGTAGTGGCTCGCGAAGAAGAATTAGGCAAGCAACGCCTCGTTGCCTATGTTGTTGGCAAGCAGCAAAACACTGAGGTAGAACTATGGCCCTGTCCGGGAGACTATCGATTTTATGATGCCATCTTGTACTATGCCATGACCTACGATCGGGTAAGAAATCACAGTTATGAGGTAGCACTGAAAAAAGTTGTTAAAGACAAAGTTGTTGTAGATATTGGCACGGGTAAGGATATTGTGTGGGCGAAATTCTGTGCCGAACATGGCGCGAAGAAAGTTTACGCTATTGAGATGCAACTTGAAGCTTATCAGCAGGCAACGAGCTATGTCCAATCTCTGGGGCTGTCAGAGAAGATATCGGTAATTCATGGGGATGCCACCCAAGTGCAACTCCCGGAAAAAGTCGATCTCTGTGTTTCAGAACTGATTGGCGCGATCGGCAATTCGGAAGGGGCAGTTTCGATTCTCAACGATGCCAGAAGGTTTCTCAAGGAAGATGGCATGATGATTCCCCAGCGATGCGCGACTAACATTGCTGCCGTTTATCTTCCCGAACCTTTTGCCTGCCAGCCTCACTTTTCGGAACTATCCGGTTATTACGTTCAGCAGATTTTTAACCAGCTCGGTCATAAAATTCCCTTAAGGGTATCTTTCCGAAATTTTCCTCAATCAAACATCCTCTCTACTGTAGATGTTTTTGAGAATTTGGATTTTCAGCAAGTCTCGAATCCCGAATATGACCGACAGATAAGCCTGACGATCGCTCAAGGCGGCAAAATTGATGGATTTTTGTTATGGATTAATTTACATACAGTTGAGAATGAAGTCATTGACAGTCTAGCTGACAACCTCAGCTGGCTACCTGTTTATTTGCCAGTATTTTATCCGGGTATTGAAGTGGCTGCTGGAGACAGAATCGAAGCGGTTTGTAGCAGTCGGATAAGTGAAGACCAATTAAGTCCCGACTACTACATTCGAGGCTATTTGCTCAAAGAAAATGGAGAACGCATTGAATTTGAATACGATTCTTTTATCTACAATACTCTCTCAAAGAGTAACTTGTTTTACGATCGCCTATTCGCGCAAGAGGTAGCTTCAAACGAGCAACCGACTCCTGTAGAGCTATCCGATCGAAGCCTGAGCGCCTACTTGAAAGATCGCTTACCGACCTACATGATCCCGAAAGGGTTTATGTTCTTGGAGTCTCTACCCATGACTCCAAATGGGAAAGTTGACCGCAAAGCCCTGCCAACTCCAAGGGACAGCAGACCCATAGAAATAACCGCATTTGTAGCTCCCCGCGACAGTTGGGAGCTTCAGTTGACAAAGATATGGGAAGACCTGTTGAGCATTCACCCCATCAGCGTCACAGATGACTTTTTTCACCTGGGCGGTGACTCTCTATCGGCAGTACGCCTGATGCTGGAGATTGATCGGCATTTTGGGCAGAAGTTATCCCTAGCGACGCTCTTTCCCAGTTCGACCATTGAGCATCTGGCAAGCCTTTTGCGTCAGGCAACAGCTTCTGCCTTAAGTTCTCCTTTAGTATCGATTCAGCCAAATGGCACAAAGCCTCCTTTTTTCTGCGTTCATCCCATTGGTGGGAATGTGCTTTGCTACTTTGAGCTAGCCCGTAATCTGGGTGAAGACCAACCCTTTTACGGTTTGCAAGCGTCGGGGATTGACGGGGAAGGAGAGCCAAAGAGCCGGATTGAAGATATGGCTAGCTATTATATCGAGGCAATCCGCGAGATTCAACCGCAAGGTCCATACTTGTTGGGAGGTTGGTCGTTTGGGGGAGTGGTAGCCTTTGAGATGGCTCAACAGTTGCACTCGTCTGGTCAGCAACTGGCGCTGCTTGCTCTGATAGATAGTTCAGCACCCCACCACAACAATCAATCGATGGAGGTCGATCGTGCGGCGATGCTGGCTTGGTTTGCCAATGACTTAGGACTTGCTATCTCGGTTAGCTCGCTCCAGTCACTTGGACCCGACGAGCAGTTAAACTACATACTGGAACGGGCTAGGACGGCTAACGTTGTACTTCCTGATGCTGGAGTGGTTGAAATTCGCCGTCTGCTGGAACTTTTCTTGGCAAATTGTCAAGCTCAGCAAAATTATACACCCCTTGTTTACCCCGATCGGATTACTCTGTTGAGTGCGTCCGAATCCTTAGAGCCAAAAGATTCCGATCTAACAATGGAGTGGAAGCAGTTAACGAACGCAGGAGTAGAGATTCACAAAATTCCTGGCGGTCATTACACTATCGTTAAGGAACCCCATGTGCGAGTTTTAGCTGAACAGCTCAAAGTTGGCCTCGATCGCTAAACTATTGGGTGCATCTCTATTTTGAATTAACCAACCCGATTTTTACAGAAAACCGGGTTTCTGGGCTACCGGTGAATAGATTCGCCGCCAAAGTGAGATGCACCCAAACTATTCTCCTGGCCTCTCGCAAATAGCCAATAGTAATGACAGACCAATTAGAATTAACTGAGCAACAAACCACCAGAACCACAAAAGCAATAGCGGCCACAGTAGCTGCCCTAGTCATCCTTGCTTTCATGTCAATCTTGGTCCGAGTCAGCGAAAGCGAAACTAGCCCCAATACCACGGTATTTAATTTCTCTTGGATCGGAACTGCACTTCTGTTGCTATGGAATGGACTGTTGACCCTACAGGCACGTGGGAGAGGGTTTGTTAAGGATGTACCTATAAAACAATCTCTTTATACTCTTAAAAATAAGCTACTATTGCTAGCTATGGGGCTATCTACTACAGGGATATCAATGTTTTGGACTTGGTCTCTAACTAAAACTAGCGTTGCTAACTCCGATCTACTACATGCTGGCGGTACTCCCATATTTACCACCTTAGGAGGATGGATTTTTCTCGGTCAACAGTTCGATCGCTCATTTGTAATTGGAGTAGGAATAGCCCTCGCCGGAGTAGTGGGCATTGGACTCGAAGACATCTCTATTGCTGCTGAGAAACTAGAAGGGGATGGGCTAGCTGTACTCTCATCCCTTTGCTGGGCTGTATCTCTTCTGATTCGGGAAAAACTGAGGACTCAGTTTACTGCAACTACCGTTACTCTGTGGTGTTTCGCTTTGAGTACTCTTTTCGTTTTACCCATTCTCTTTGTGACTGGGGATGAACTTTTCCCCCATTCTTGGAGCAGTTGGTTAAGCTCAATTTTTATCGGTCTGGGGGAAGTTCTCAATATGATGTTAACAGCCTATAGCCTGAAATGGTTATCTTCTCGATTAGTTTCTACTATCCTCCTTCTTTGTCCAATTCTAGCTGCTATATTGGCTTGGGCCTTTTTCTCAGAAACCTTAAGTCTGCTTAATTTATTGGGATTTGTTGTGATTTTGCTAGGCATCTACTTAGTTATATCTGCTGAAGGAGGGGTGAAGACAACTGCCGATTGAAATATTAGACATCTCCAGAAAAGAGGGAGTAGGGAGTAGCGGTGCGATCCCGCGAATGCGCGACAGACGCAAGGGAATGCTGACCAAGAGAGGGAACGCGCACTCCTGTGAGGGAGTAGGGAGTAGGGGGAAAGAATTGATAATTTCTGTGCGATAATTGATTTTATTTTTTATGATCGGAGATGTCTATTATAGAAGTTGTGGGTAAAGCATAGCCTTTGAAAGGGGGGAGGCAGAAGCGGTGCGACCCCGCCTCGGCGACAGACGCCAGCATGCGCGCCGACATTAAAAGCGGAACGGCTCTGCAAGAGCTGGTTTCCTGTCCCTCCGGGACGCTACGCGTTTTGCTGCGCAACATGTAAAGCGGGAGCTTTGCGAAGCGCAAAACGCCATGGGAACGCCGACCAAGAGAGGGAATGCGCACTCGGTGTGAGGCAGAAGGAGAAAGTTTTTAACAAGTCCAGGAATTTTACAAATGATTTAGGATTGCTATAGGCCATAAAGAAGTGCTAAGCTAAAAATCATTTAGATTTTATATTCCCTTCTGGATCTGTTGCCTTCTGGAGCTGTTGCCTCCCCCAAAAATTGGATATATGGTTTAAATGCTGAACAGCTTATAAATACAAGTACCTATAACCATAAAATACTAGTACCAATACCCCAAACAAAGTTTTTAATCTATATCAGCCAAGGATTTCACTCTCAGAGTTTCAGCTTAATTAATCTAAATACTCAGCCAGAACTCAAATATCTTAATGCTATGATTGGAGCATAAAGAAACAACAGAGCGATTAAAACTAAAGCATAATCTTTGAAAAGCATAATTGCGATCGCCGGAGTCATATATTAAGTCCTGAAAAAGTTTAGGCTTGGGTAAATCTGAATAAGTGGAAAAACTATAAAATATTTGGAGTAGGTTTCATTTTTCCACATAACAACAACAGGGTAATCTACTAGCACCTACTCCTACAATCTTGACCTTTTCTAATTCTATCTATCAGAATTCTCACACAAGCCGTCAAGCGTGTTAGACAAAAATGTTTAACACGCTTTTTTTTTGTATAGGAAGATTCACTAATTAACAATTAGTAATTACCTCTCTTTAAAACGGATATAATTGACTAAAATATTTTTTTTCTGCTTGTAGGGCGATAGTCCGTGGGGCAGCAAAGGAGAGGCTTTAAATGTTAATTATTCGGTAAAAAACAACCCATCACTATACTTTTGAAATTTCAAATACCAATAAGGTAGAGGTAATTTATAGAAAGCGGAGCATTCCTTCAGAAATTACTCATACTTCTTCAATACACAAAATTAAAACTTCAAAATTCAATTATTTTGTTGACAACCATTAAGCTCAAACCTAACACCTAATATAAAATCAAGTTGAACAGTTGTTATTGTTACTAAAGAAAAGCAATTTTTAAAATCTTGGGATTGTTTTCGGTGACGAAATGCTCTCTCTACCTTCTACTTCATTGTAGTCGCAATGACTTTATATAGCAATAGATAGGTAGGGCGCGGACATATACTAATACCATTTCTGAAAAAGTTTTCTATGTATCCTTGTCATAGGTTGAGGGGTCGGAGGGTGGGGCACAGATGTAATGATGGAAAATAGCAATCAAATATAGCTTGAGTATTCACAAATGGTATTAATTGATGAATAAATAAACCCCAACGTTGTAGTTAGGGGTCAAACCCCACATTCGGCTCTAACAGTTTTGCCTGAGGGTCGCTAAAATAAAAGTTTGCCCTCGTATCCTTGTCATAGATTGAGGGGTCGGAGGGTGGGGAACAGATGTAATGATGGGAAAATAGCAATCAAATATAGCTTGAGTATTCACAAATGGTATTAATTGATGAATAAATAAACCCCAACGTTGTAGTTGTAGTTAGGGGTCAAACCCCACATAATGCTAATGCTTCGGACATAGTGATATTTAATTATACCTGGCTAGTTAAACTAAATGACAAGCCACAAAATGACCCCCACCAACATCTTTAAATTCTGGTTCTGGGTCTTGCCGACAAGCATTAATAACTAGAGGACATCTAGTATGAAATCGACAGCCCTTGGGTGGATTAATTGGACTAGGTACATCTCCTGTTAATATAATTCTTTGCCTTTTTGCCTCAATTTCTGGCTCAGGAATAGGTACTGCTGATAATAAAGCTCTGGTGTAGGGATGCAAAGGATTTTCATATAAATCAACTCTATTTGCTAGTTCTACAATTTTCCCTAAATACATTACTGCTACTCGGTCAGAAATATATTTCACCACACTCAAATCATGGGCAATAAATAGATATGTAAGATTAAATTCATCTTGTAATTCTTGCATTAAATTAATTACTTGAGCTTGAATTGAAACATCCAAAGCTGCAATTGGTTCATCACAAACAACAAAATCTGGATTCAAAGCTAAAGCTCTAGCAATCACAATTCTTTGCCGTTGACCTCCGGAAAATTCATGGGGATAACGATTAATAAATTGGGGATTCATTCCCACAACTTCTAGCAATTCTTTTACTTTCTTTTGTCGCTGCTTATTATCAGCAATACGAAATATTTCTAAAGGTTCACTGATAATTTTTCCTACGGTTAGACGCGGATTTAGAGAGGAATAAGGGTCTTGAAAAATCATCTGCATTCGCTGCCGAATTTGCCGTAAATCTTCTCCTGCTAATTGAGTTAAATCTATATCTTCAAAATAGATTTTTCCTGCTGTAGGGGGAGATAACTGTAGAATTGCTTTGCCAGTTGTACTTTTTCCACAACCAGATTCTCCGACTAAACCTAATGTTTCGCCCCGTTTAATTGTAAAGTTTAATCCATCTACTGCTTTGATAACACCGACTTTTTTTTGTAATATTATTCCCTTGGTGACTGGGAAGTGCATTTGTAAATTTTCAATGCGTAGTAAATTTGTCTGATTTTTATCTAAAATTTTGTTGTTTGTGGATGGTTTAGTCATTTAAAATTATCCTCAATTAATTGATGTAAATTTAGAGGCGAATATATAGAAATCTTTTCGTAAAATCCCATCGGGGCAACCACAGGGGAATTACTCTTAGAGAGTGGATTAGTATAGATATTTAGGGCTTGCTGATTAAGTCTAAAAGCATTTATATCAAATCCGGTTGAATAGTTATAAATAAGCACAGAGGAGTCAGGAGGGGTGATTTCCTAACGGAATGCTCCGCAAACGCGTTTGCGACAGCATTCCGCAGGAAATCACCCGTACAGGAGTCAGGAGAGAAGAAAAAGGAAGAAGAGGAGAAAGTTTTTTTATCACCCTATTATCTGGACATGATATTACAGATAAAGGAACTTGCCTTTTTTATGCGAAAAAAGTGCCAGCTTTTCGCTCCTAAATGCTCACATTTAGAGCATTTATATCAAGTCTCATTGAACAACCATAATAAACTTTGCTTCTACGAAACTATAGGGATATTGCATGCAACGTCCCTATATTATGGTTAATTAATGTGGCTTGATATTAGAGCAGACAAAGGCTGAAAAATCTCAGATAATTCTTCCTCCTACCTCCTCTGTAATCCAGATTTCTCCTAACTCCTCGAGGTCGCCAATCCGACGGCTCCCCTACCTGACTCCTACCCTCCACAAAAACAGTTATTCAGCAAAACCTTTTTAGCAAATTATATAATTATGATGAAATTTAGTAAGTTGTGACTTTTTTTTTAGCGATCGCCATAACTCATATTTAGTTCTAAAATATACTAAATTTACCTTAATTTAGACTGATAAACTAAGAGTATAATTGCTATTGAAGAAGGCAGCTATGCTGTTTGCTCCGCATTCCGTAGGAAAGGCGTGATGTGAAAATTGCATAGGGATTCTAACCCTAAACAATTTGGCGTTGGTGAATGATTGTATGATTTTTAGTAGTCAGTAGTCAGTAGTCAGTAGTCAGTAGTCAGTAGTTAAAACAGCTTTTTTCCCTACTATTGGGACTTACACAAAATCAAGCCAGAAAATAA
>JBARXI010000830.1:0-2283 GCA_049647275.1 Microcoleaceae cyanobacterium | reverse complement strand
TTAGTAAATACATAATATGGCACAGTTTAGAATAAAATAGCCCTGGATGAGTAAGGCGCATCAGTATTTTTTCACTGGTGGTTTATTTGAGCTTTACTGTACTAGGGACAAATAAACTAAGGTATATTAATAAATGTTAAGTAGCTAAAATACTCCCCAAAACTTCAGTCCCAGATATTTTTGATCGAGGCAAAATTTACCAAATAGGGAATTGTTTTGAGAGACCTTAGCAATACCTACAACTTTCAAAATTCCATTCCGCGACTCAAGTTAATAATTTAGAATAAAGTAGGAGCTTGGTTACTAAGCCCCTACTTTGCAAAAATAGCGGTTATTTTATGAATCAGATACAGTATTTTTTCCCTATTCTCTATTCCTTATTCCTTATTCCTTATTCCTACTCCCTACGGCCTAAAATTCAAAACTTGTGTACCTCCAAATAGCGTCATAAATGCTATAGACTGAGCATTATGGAAAACCAAACATTAGAAAACCTATTTAACAAGGCTTTAGAGAATTATAAACAAGGAAATTTGAAATTAGCGGAAAAAATCTGCCAACAAATCTTAGAAAGAGATACAGAAAATTGGCATTCGCTAAATTCATTAGGAGTTATTGCTAGTTTAGAATGGCAAACATAAACAGCAATTATCTACATTTATCAAGCAATAAAACTGAATCCAAATTATGCTGAAAGTCATTTTAATTTGGGGGTGCCATGAAAAAAAATGGTTGTGTAGGAGCAGCAATTACCAATTATCAAAAAGCTATTTTTCTACAACCAGATGATAGTAGCAACTACTCTAATTTAGGGTTAATTTTCCTGGAGATAGGTGAAATAGTCCTTGGTATCCCACAGCGCGATTATTTAGACAGCCAAAAATTGGAAATTGGGATAGTGTATTTGTTGAGGTAAAACAAGCATTAATTTAGTTGAAAGAGTCTCAGATGAAGTTAAGAGAAAAATTTAATCTTGCATATCAATATTATCAACAAAATAATTGGGCAGCAGCAGAAAGAATATGTCGTCGAATACTTGAGGAAATACCCCAAGATTTTGATGCACTGCACTTATTAGCTGTACTTGAGCATTTAGTAGGTAGAAATGAAACTGCTATTAATCTTTTTCATCAGGTTATTAATCTTCGCCCTAACTCTAGTCAAGCTTACTCTAACCTAGGGAAGATTTTGAAAAAAGAAGGTCGCTTAGAAGAAGCAAACGCTCATTACCAAAAAGCTATTTCTCTGCAACCAAGTGATAGTAATAACTACTCAAATTTAGGACTGATTTTTTTAGAAAAAGGTCAAATTGAGTCAGCAATTATTAACTATGAAAAGTCCAGAGAAATTAATCCTGACAACTCATGCACAAATCTCAATTTAGGCTTTGCTTGGGAAAAAAAGGGAGACTTATCAAAGGCAAGTACCTATTATCAACAGGCAATTAAAATTAACCCTAATTATGCCGAAGCATGGTATAACTTAGGAAATATTTTGCAAAAGAAGGGTCAAGTTGAAGCAGCTATTGAGCATTATCAAAAATCTATTGAACTTCAACCAAATTATGCCGAACTATATAATAATCTAGGCTTTATATTTTCAGGGCTAGGGAAACTTGCAGAATCTCAACAATATTATGAACAAGCTTTAAAATTAGATAAAAATCATGTAAATGCTCACTTTGGCTTGGCTGCTGTTTTGCTTAAACAGGGAGATTTTATTCAAGGTTTTTCTGAATATGAATGGCGCTGCCAAAGCAAAGATAAAATCACTCGTAATTTCTCTCAACCTGTGTGGAATGGCTCGAATTTTCAGGGAAAAACTTTATTAGTATATACCGAGCAAGGTTTAGGAGATTCAATTCAATTTATCCGATATATTTCTTTGGTGAAAAAATTAGGAGGGCGTGTAATTGTTGAATGTAATCAGGCTACTTTGAAGTTATTATTTACGACAGTCTCAGAAATTGATGAATTATTTGTTGAAGGTGAAATTTTACCAGATTTTGATTTACAAATATCTTTAATGAGCTTACCTCGAATTTTGGGAACTACTCTCGAAACTATACCTAGGAAAATTCCTTATTTATCTGTTCCCAAGTTAACCCACTTTCACATTCCACCTACCTCAGAAAAGCAACTCAAAGTCGGGATATTGAGGATTTATTCTTCTTAAACAAGGAGATTTTTTAGCAGGATTTTCTGAATATGAATGGCGCTGCCAACGTCAAGATTATATAACTCGTAGTTTTGCTCAACCTGTGTGGGATGGTTCAAATTTTCA
>JBARXI010000829.1:0-13754 GCA_049647275.1 Microcoleaceae cyanobacterium | reverse complement strand
CTCGAATAGATTGTTAATCAAATAAATAGGTAAGTCAAATTAATTATATAGTTGATAGTCTGGTTAAAGCGCCGAGGGAATATTATTTTTACCTCCACTGCTAAGTCACGCAAGTAGATATTTTATTTCCTGCTCCCTACTCCCTACTTCCTAATTTAATCAACTTTTGGTTTGGTCGAATAGATGGTTAATCAAATAAGTAAGTAAGTAGGTAAGTCAAATTAATTGTATATTTGATAGTCTGATTAAAGCGCCAAGGAAATATTATTTTTAGCTCCACTACTGAGTCACGTTAATTATATATTTTTATATTTTATTTCCTACTCCCTACTCCCTAATTTAATCAATTTTTGGTTTAGTCGAATAGATTGTTAACTAAATAAATAGGTAAGTCAAATTAATTGTATATTTGATAGTCTGGTTAAAGCGCCGAGGAAATATTATTTTTAGCTCCACTGCTAAGTCACGCAAGTAGATATTTTATTTCTTATATCATGTCCGGATAATTAGTGATAAAAAAAACTTTCTCCTCTTCTTCTTCCTTTTTCTTCCCTCCTGACTCCTCGAGGTCGCCCTACCGACGGCTCCCCTACCTGACTCCTCTGTGCTTATTTATAACTATTCAACCGGACATGATATTACTCCCTAATTAGGGCTTGCTGATTGCCGTCTAAAAGCATTTACATATCAATGAAAAGAGCCTTTTTTATGGGAAAAAAGTGCCAGATTTTAAGACCGAATTGCTCAACCAGGTGAGTATTTTGAGCAGATAAGGGCTGAAAAATTAAACATACTTTCTTCCTCCTAACTCCTCTTTATTCCCGATTCCTCCTGACCGAATAAATAAGGTCTCAAGCCTCCCCTTGGCTGCGGTGCCACGAGCTGTCGTGAGACAAGGGGATAAATAAGAAAATTCCCAATTTTCTTGCCTCCCTATTGCGGGAGGTACTAAGTGAGTGGGTTTAATTATCCGTAAAATAGTCATAAAGATTTAAAACGGTGAAAAATTTGAAAACTAGCTTCTGGCTTCATTTTCAAATTTTTCATTTTAACGTTTATTTATGTCTACCTACTTACTGATAACTGATAACT
Source organism: Microcoleaceae cyanobacterium (assembly GCA_049647275.1). Lineage (GTDB taxonomy): Bacteria > Cyanobacteriota > Cyanobacteriia > Cyanobacteriales > Microcoleaceae > JASJEE01. The sequence goes on along the minus strand of JBARXI010000829.1, from coordinate 12,662 downwards.
GAAATGACTCTTACCCTCCAGAAAAACAGTTATTCAGCAAACCCTAATTACAAAAAACCCTAATTACAAATATTGCCACTGCATGAGATTATGACCGAGTGGAATTCAGTGAAAGATGCTATTGAATTTATAAAAACATACCAAAGTGCCTCAGGTTTACAACCTGTGGTCAAATATGAAATTCAAGTTAGTTATAATACAAGCACTCGGATTTCAGAAGCATTTACAGATAAGCAAAGTGTAATTAAATTTTTGCATACTTATTAACTGCCTGACTTACGACCTATTCTCGATTAAATTCAATCAGTTCAGTAATTGATAATGAATAATTGATAATTACCTCTGTCTTAAAGGAAGAGGATTGATACCCAGGAGAAAATTGTTGACTTCTCTTGGTCGATTGGACAAAAGCGAGGATACCTCGCCATCCCCCGACCGCTTTTCTTTTTAAAAGAAGAGGCTTTAAACCCGATAAATTAATTATCAATTATCTATTGGTAAATTATCTTTGTTAAGAAGAAGTTACTCATTTATATATCAAGATATATAGTGGTTATTATATTCATGAGATACAGTATTTTTTCCTCTTCTAGTGTTCCCTGTTCCCTGAAATCCAAAACTTGTGTACCTCATCTAGCGTGAGAAATTCTATATGAGCAATCAAACACCAGAAGCCCCAAAATTTCAAATTCTTAAAGGCAAAGTTTATGGTGAGTTTTGTCAATCAGAATTTAACGATAATATTGTGATATTTAGATATGGCGATTATCGCTCCCTAAAAATTGCTAAATTATCTCGAAAAGAACAAGCTATTAGACTTGTTAAATTCCTGAATTTTGTGATGCGTTTAGTTCAAAGTTAAGTCTGTAGTAAAAAAAATTTTGGCATTTTCATACCAATTCTTTATAAGAATTGAATAAGCAACAGGCAAAAGAGAAGATAAAATTATAAAAAATACCAAAACTATCTCTTGCTTGAATTTCTGACAATTGAAATTTATCCCTAATCAAAAAACTTTAGGGATTATTGATACTTTAATATTTTTTCAGGTAAAAAATCTTTAAATAAATGGCTCAAACCTAGGAATAGTTATATTTGAGTCTAAGCAGAAAAAAAATACTTGAGCAAATAAATACTAGGGAACAGTCGAAGGTATTATATAAAGAATAACCAATAATATCAGGCATTCCCATGACCACAGCAACTTATATCAATGACAGTGAATTTGATACACTTTTAACTTCTGAAACGCTCCTGGTTGTAGATTGTACAGCATCTTGGTGTGGTCCTTGTAAAAAAATTAGTCCTTTAATTGACCAACTAGCTGAAGAATACCAAGGTCGTGCCAAAGTGGTTAAACTTGATATTTCTGAAAATAAAGAAACTGCCAATAAATTCAGTATTCGTAGCATTCCGGCTGTGATGTTTTTTAAAGGTGGTGAACTAGCAGAAAATATAGTTGGTGTTGCTCCTTATGAAACTTTCAAGACAGCACTTGATAAGTTAGTTTAGGTATTAAGCTTCACCTTTGATTAGCGACAGCAGAATTCACGAGTCACTGACTTATAAGTCTGAAGTAAAATAGTTTTTATACTTTGCTTTTTTTGAGACTTAATGTCTATATTTCATTAATTTTCAATCTGCTGGAAAAAGTAAGTCAACCATTTAAAATAGTTAACAATTATCAGTTATCAAAGCATAAATTGGGGGATTTAAATTCGCCATATCAAAGGTGACAAAATGCCCTGTCTCTGCGACATACATATTTACTTATACAGCCCAGGAAAAAGTGCATGGTCATTTCATTCTAGATTTTGGCAATGAATTTATTTACTTTCAGCCAGCGAAAGATAAAATCCCTAAAGTTTGAAATAACGTGGTTTCCTAAATACAGAAAATGGCACATTTTAGAATGAAACAGCCCTAGGAAAAAGTGGAGCGAATCTGTTGGGCAAAACCCGCAGTAAAAGCTTGAAAAAATAAGCGAGGGAGTATTAAAACATGAAGTTAAAAATATGTAACTGATGACTAATACCGGAGCCGTTATACATATTAACTTAATTAACTTATAGTGGTATAGTTATTCGAAATCTGAAAGATAGTATCAAGGTAAAATTAAAACTCCTAAAAAAAGCCAAAAAAAGCGAGTGCTAATTGGCGAGGTTTCCTCGTGAGGTGTAAGACGCACTTAAGAACGAGAATTAACTGAAGAGCGAAAAATCTCTAAATAAAGAACAAGCCTAGTCACGAATTTTTGTTGAACATATAATTAGATTGGTGAAAATCTTTCGGGTAGCTCAAGAAAGATTTAGATGAAATTCCCACAAATATGAATAAAGAATCTTGACCAAAAAATAAGGTCTCAAGCCTCCCCTTTTAAGGGGATGAAAAGGAAACCTGCGCTTTTGTCCAATCGACCTAGAGAAAGTAAATTTCAGTATTTTCTTGCCTCTGGCTTTCCTACGGAATGCGGAGCAAACAGCCGTAGGTACTGATAACGCAGTTCCTCTGCAAGAGGCTAGCGCAGTTCCTCTGCAAGAGGCTAGCGCAGCTCCTCCGCAGGAGGCTAACTGATAACTGATAACTGATAACTGAAATGACTATTTGTGGTTTTGGCGTGATTAGGAATAGGTACATTTATTTGGCAGGAATAAACTAGTTTTAAATAGATAAAAAGTAGTTAACTTGGGCTGCCATTTTTGAGCTAATTAAAAATCAGGAAGTATCTATAATGCTGATTTTATCGTACCAATTAACTATCTTAGAGATTAAGCTTTGGCGAAGCCTAGCGACAGCTACATCGCCTCCAAAAAGATACGGTCGTCCTGCATAGTAATGGTGAAAATATATATTTTTTAATTTCTCCCTTACTCCCACACCTCCCACACCTCCCACACTCCTCTCCTTCCTGTACCATTACTATGCACCACCACCAAAGATACTTATAATAGGTGCTTGATTATTTTCGGAAATGTCTATTGTTTATTTACGTCTTAATTCTATGCAACTTCATATTAATTTGGTATTACATGATTTAGTTTTAAAGAAAGACTTGGCAATGAAAAAGCTACTTTCTCCACCTAATTTCCCAACTTACTCTACCCCATAAATCCTCTATTAATCCCAGATTAAATCAGCTTTTTTCAGACTAAACTTTAGCCTTTGATCGTTCCCACTTTTCCAACACCCACTCCTGCAAAATAGGATTCACTAACTCCGGCGCTTCATCTTGCGGACAATGACCGACACCAGCCAAAGGAATAAACCTTTCAACTGTTTCAAACTTAGCAAACTCCTTTGCCAATTCAATATTTTCCCAAGGGTCTTCCTCCCCCCATAAAATTAGAGCCGAACATGGCAATATTGGTAATAAATCTTCCGGTAAAGGTCCCTTAGAATAACCAGTAAAAGCCACAAAAACATCAACCGCTCCCTCATCTTTTGCTGGCTCCAAAAGCAGATTAACTAACTCATCAGTTACAGCCTCAGAACGTTGATAAGCCTGTAACAAAACCCGCCTCACAGTTTTCTCTGTTGCCAACTGGTTAAAAAATAACTGACTTATCCACTTGACTTTTAGCAGTTTTTGTACTATTGCAGCTCCCTGACTGCGATACCAAGGAATAGTGGCTCGTTTCCGTTCGTGGAGCAGTCGCAACGAACAATTCAAAACTCCCACCCCAAGAGCAATATCTGGATTATCAACTGCTGCCTGCATCACCGCAATACAGCCAATAGAATTTCCCACTAGAAACGCCGACTCACCAACCACTTCCCGGCAAAAATCGGCAATTTGCTCCCCCCAGGTCTCAAACGTATAGGCAACATCTGGGCTTGGAGTAGGTTTAGCTGAAGCGCCAAAACCAAGCAAATCAATAGCATAACAGCGACAACTACCAGCAAGTACGGGAATATTTTTACGCCAGTGTCCCCAGGAAGCGCCAAAACCATGTACTAATACTACAGGTGGGCCTTCTGCTCCTTGGGTTTGGTAGCAAATCGGCCAACCTCGCCATGTCCAAGTTTGAGTGGTTGTCATCGGATTTTAGATTTGATTAACTAAGATAAAATTTGTACAGTTAACATTTTGTAATAAATTCCGAATAAATGCTATCTATTAGCAGCAAAAAACCATAAAATCAGTAAACCGTAACAGATAAAATACTGAAAATGTCAGCAAATTCTACTACATCATTTTTGCCATTTATTGGTTCAGAAATTAAACCAGACTACACCACCGACAAAGTAGCAATTTTACCAATTCCTTATGAAGCAACTACCACTTATAGAAGAGGTTGTGCTAATGGTCCGGCAGCTATATTAAATGCTTCTCAACAGTTAGAATGTTATGACGAAGAATTAGACCGGGAAACAGGTTTAGAAGTTGGCATCTATACTCACGAACCTATAGCAGATACTCGTAATGGGAAAAAAATTTCGCCATTAGATATGCTGAAAGTAACTCAAGAGACAGTAATAAAATTAGTAAATGATGGTAAATTTGTGATTGCTATAGGTGGAGAACATAGCATTACTAGTGGGATAGTGGTAGCTTATCAGCAAGTATATATTGATGAACCTTTTACTGTAATTCAAATAGATGCTCATGGTGATTTACGATTTGAATATGAAGGTTCTATTTATAACCATGCCTGCGTCATGCGACGGATAATTGAGATGGAATTACCAACATTACAAATTGGTATTCGTGCTATTTGTAAAGAGGAGGCAGATTTGATTAAGGAAAAATCTTTAACTGTTTTCCGTGCAAGAGAAATTGCTATTCAACCAGATTGGATGGATAAAGCAATTGCTAGTATTCAGACAAAACGGGTGTTTTTGACAATAGATTTAGATGGAATAGACCCAACATTAATTCCAGGAGTTGGAACCCCAGAGCCAGGAGGACTAAATTGGTATTCTTTAACCGGATTTTTACGGAAAGTATTTGAGTTATATGAAGTTATTGGTTGTGACATTATGGAGTTATCTCCAATAACAGATTCTGTAGTCTCCGAGTTTACCGCAGCTAAATTAATCTATAAACTTATCGGATATCAAGCATTAGCTCAAAGCTGGTAAAAACATGAGATATCATAGAAAAATATTTGTTATGAGTAAGCTAAAAATTTACTGGGATTAGAGAAATGATAGGAACGGAAATTGATAATTATGCTCCGGATTTTGAATTGCCAGGAGTAGATGAAGAAGTTCACCATTTAGCTAGATATTTAGAAAAATTTCAAGTAGTCTGTGTAATATTTTTGAGCAATCAATGCCCAGAAGTAGATGCTTATTTGAAGCGGATTAAACAATTACAAAAAGACTTTCAAGACCAAGGAGTAATTATCATCGGAATGAATCCTAATGATGCTACGATTTCTCCAGCAGATAGCTTTGAAAAAATGAAAGAATTTGCCGTAAAAAATGAACTGAATTTTCCTTATATTCGAGATGTGACTCAAGATGTAGCAGAAAGCTTTGGGGCAGAAAAAACACCCCAGGCTTTTTTGTTAGACCACGAAGGTAAGTTACGATATTGTGGCCTCATAGACGATAATGTTAATGACCCACAAGGAGTACAAATTGCTTATTTACATCAGGCGATCGCTCAAATTATTCAGGGCGAAACCTTGACTAAATCTACTACAGAAGCGGTTGGTTGCTCAATTAAATGGCGTGAGAAATAAAGTTTTTAAAAAGTATATCTGAGTGAGTTTGAGTCTTTGAAGTCTTTGATGCTGAGAGGATAAAAGTTAGGAAGACCGAGTCAGGAGTCAGGAGGAATGCCGAAGAAAGAGGAGGTAGGAGAAACAAGGGCTGAAAAGCTGGCACTTTTTTCGCATAAAAAAGGCTCAAAGTATTGGTATATAAATAAATGCTTTGAGACGGTAATCAGCAAGTCCTACTTAGTAATCAATCTATTCAGGTAAGTACAGCGATGAACTAGAATTTGAGGGATATTTTCCGGTCACATCTTTAGTCTGGCTTTAACCCACATTCTAAAAACTGGGATGTTCCCATAGCAACCAGACAAATTTTTGAACAAGTTTGGCGGCAATACCACCAAGAAAACTTGACTATGGATCTAATAATTGAATTCATCGATTAAATAATATCAACAAAAAATTTAGGGCAACAAGAAAAAAATCTTGTCACCCTAAAATACTTTTATATTTAATACCCCCAAGGGAATTCGAATCCCTGTCGCCTCCGTGAAAGGGAGGTGTCCTAGGCCTCTAGACGATGGGGGCTTACCTTTGTTTTTCCACTCTTACTAATTTAGCGAATCTCTAAATAACTGTCAAGGGGTGTAAACAAATTTTTTTAAAGAAAATTTTGAATGACCTATTGGACATATCTAGACTAAAGAAAGGCAAAAGAAATCCCTATCTGGTAGTTCAAGATTTTCGCTTTGCTTTTGACTACTCCCCGGACTTAAGTCACGGGAATTCTAAGTTGATACTACGCAACACGGATTTATCGGTGTTGCTTCGTCTCTTCTTAGCTGACCAAAGATATATATATTGTGATGTCGGACAATTTCATTGTGCCCCTACACAGTCGGCTTAAGTTTAACCCTAAGCTTTCTGCTTACTTTTCTACTAAAGATAGCACAGGACAACTAAAGTTGTCTAGTCTAAACGACTCGCTTGTTTTCATCCCCCGGTTAAAACACGGGGGCCTTCAACGTCGCTTTGCTTGTAAAGCAGTTTGAGCCGACATACCCTCCTTCTCATCCCCAAAGTACCACAAAGCAGTAGCAGCCTCAGCCCGACTCACAGTTTTATCTGGCCTAAACAACCTAGTATAACCAAAAACCCGGCGAAAATTAGAAAAATCACCATTCTGAGAATCTGCCAATACCGCCCTTAAAGCAACAGGGTCAATTTTAGAAGTATCTTGAAAATTCCAAGCTGACTTAACTTGCTCCACTGTAGCTTCAGGTAATGTCTTCCGAATATCCAGAGGTACTTTCCAAAGTATCAAATTCTCACGAGTTAAAGGCTCATCTGGGCGAAACTTGACCACATTAGTATCTCCAGACAAAGGACTAGGAATCAAACCCGCTTCGGCCAAACCTTGAATTACAGTAAAGTCAGGGTCAGTTTTGGGCACATCCTCAAAAACAGGTGTATCATTTACTCCAGCTAATCGGATTTGTTTGGCAGGTTGACTCTCAAAAATCTCATTATTAGCATTCACCAACCACCGAACATATACCCGCCGAGTGACAATGTTCTGAGGTTCGGCCAGAGGAGTAGTAGAATCTCGATTGTATTGGTTTTTGGGCCGTTGCTGCTGAAACACACCTAACTTGGACAAGTCAGACACATAGGGGCGTAATCCCGAAGGTACATCTTTGAGAGCCTTCTTCAAAACAGGAGACTCTGGAATTGTGGGTATAGGTGCTGGGGATATAGTACTGGGAGGGAATGGTATGGGGGTCGGTAATACTGCTGCCTCCGGAGAAGGTATGGGCGTCGGTGATACCTGGGGTGATGCAGTGAAATTAGGCGATCGCTGAGTTTCAGGTAGGGGGGTTAGTGGGGAAGTTGAGATTACTGGAGGCGGTGGTACATTAGTAATTTCCCCATCCTGGCGCTGATAGTTTATTTGATATTCTGTGACTATTCCAGGAGTTTGACTAGGTTTAAGGGATAATATTACCTGTAAATTATTTTTTTGTGCCACTAGGGAAGTATTATCTTCTTCTGTGGGGCGGCTAATAATTTCCCAATTCTTTTGTTCAAATTCTGTTTGATAAAAATTTTGTACTAGGTTAGTGGGGTCTGAAGTACCCCATACTGTTTGCCGACCTTGTTCAGATTTATCGAGTAATTTGGAGTTAGGATATGGAGGAATTTCTGAGGGAAAGTCAGCAGGTAGTTGTACTGCTTTTTCTGGTTGTTCTGGTTTTTGGTTATTTTGAGTAGGAGTTTGAGTTAACTTGGGAAAGGGAGGATTATTTTCTAATTGGGGGTCTGCCGCAAAAGTTTGTTCTAGTGTTTTACTTGCCTGGGTATTGCCACAAGCACTTACTGAAACTAATAAACAGATAGTTAAACTGGCAAATATAGGGTTTCTATTTAATAACATATTCATTCACATAATTCATTTATTTTCTAGTTAAGCAATTTGCAAAAAAATTATTTGATTGATTATTGATTTGTGTTTCAATATAGCAGTCTTATTTCAGCTCTTGTAAAAATATCCAAGAATAAAGGGAACAGGCAACAGGCAACAGGCAACATATCCGGAAGGCAATAGTCAACAGAGTGTCAGATTTTTTATCTGTGTTTTGATTTATGACAAATGATTTAGGATTGCTATATATATAGTAATGTTTGTTTCCAAATGATATGTAAACCTAAAAGTTATTTTTTTATTGTCAAATCAAACTCCCTATCTTTTTTCTCTCTTACCTTTTCCCCTTGGCTTTTGCTTTTTCGAGTAAAAAGTGTGTTTACAATCCAGATAAAAAGGCTATAAGTACCTAAATAAAATTAATTACCTACTCTGATTATATGTAATCCTTACAGTACAAGGAATGTATTTCCGCTAAATGTGTAATTAATTTTGTGTACCTGCTTATGTAGCAATCTTAATTTGAGTTGTGAAAAAAAGTTCTAGCAATTCATTGTAATGAAGCAACAGAGAACAGAGCTAAGAGTTTCATACTTTTTATCATCTTGGAGTTTTTACAAATCCTGCACTGCGGATTACTATAACAATATCAAATCATTCCTGAAAATTTGATTATTATCTGTTTCCTCAAAATCTAAAATATCTCACGACTCAAATAAGATTGCTATATCTCTTTAAAATCAAAAAACTATATTAGACCTCTGGGAAAAAGATATAGATTTTTTGCAGGAGTAGGCAACAGCGGTGCGACCCCGCGTCGGCGACAGACGCAAGCGGTCAGATCCCGCGGGGCGCGACAGACGCACCTGGTAGCTGACCAAGAGAGGGAATGCGCACTCCTGTGAGGCAACAGGTAAGATATTTTTACGCGCGAAGGCACGAAAAATGATTTTTTCGGGTGAATTTTTCTTTCCTTATCCGATCTAATTAAAAGGTTTATTTATTTTCCGCAGACGTCTATTATACCATGTTCAAATATCTTCAAACAGGTCAGTTATAAAAAACTTATCCTCACCCTTTCAACCGGAAATCTTCTTATTCTTTCTGCTCCCCTACTCCTCTATTATTTTAATAATTAAGTGTTCAACCGAACATGATATTATTAAACCTCTTTAGTTACCATAGCAAGAGAATATATAATACCAAATCCGGTTCAGATTGGATTATCTTTTTCAAATTCCCCTCTAACCCTTCTGCCTTCTGCCTTACCTTTTAGTTACCATAGCAAGGGAATATATAAATACATCCCTTGCCTATAAAAACTCTACTTTTTATTTATTCTCCAACACAAATTTTTACTGTCAACTAGAGCTAGCTGATGTGGCTGTTTCTTCTTTTTTCTCCTCCTGTTGTTGTGTTCCTTCTTCTCCTACCACTTGTTTTAGATGAATAGTATTTACCTTAGTAATAAAATTAGCTATAGAATTTCTTGCACTTTTGGCACGTTGGACACCATCTGCTACATCAGACATTCTATAAGCTGTGCTTGCTCCTAAGATAAATTTCTCTTGTTCTGCCTCTAGTAATTCCACAACTCTATTAGCAGAAATCCAATTTTCTTGGAAAGGAAATGAAGTTACAACACTAGCAACAATAGAAGCTACCGCCGGAAAAATTACGGGTAACCACTTAAACCAAGTCTGACCTGTTTCTAACTTATCCACCAGGACTAAAATTGGGGTAATTCCAGAAAAAACTATTGTTCCTAACTGCAAAACATAGTAGATATTTCTTGCTTGTCTTCTAGTATTTTTGTAATCGTCTATTAACTCTTGGCAATAACGTAAAGCTTTTTCTGCTGCTTGAGTTATCTGACTATTTTCTGGATAATTTTGTAGTTCTGAGACAGTACCATACAAGGCTGCTCTCTTAACTAAATCAGAATCCTTAAGTGTTTTGGTGTAGTCAATTTGTAATTGGCGATTGAGTAAATATAGAAAAATAAATAAACCAACAGAAACTGCTAAACTGATTAGCAATTTAACATTGCCTGGTAATAAATAAACAGTAAGACCCGAACCAATAGCAGTTGCAAAAGATATATATTCAACTATTCTCAAGAATGACAATATACCAGGGCTAGATGATTGAGATTTATGAGTATCAGCCTGAGTCTTTGGTTGAGAATTGCTCATTTCAGAACTCGTCATAGTTTCTTTCTTAATCTGAATAAATGGACTAGAATCCGCAAGAGTTAATAACAGAAGTAACCACAAAATTACCCCTAAATCATCTTACAATATAATCTTATTTTATATTTATTGGAAAGTTTGCTGCCACACTTTTGCCATACCCCAAAAAATCACTTCCGGTGTATCTGTAATACTTCCAGCTAACTCAGGAAATAAAGTTCTGAAATGGGTTAATAATAAATGGCGATCGCCTCCAGTCAAAACTATCTTACTGTCGGGAAATTCTTCTTGCCAAGCTTGAATATAATTTGCCATACCCGCCAATACCGTATAAATTATCCCACTTTGAATTGCTTCTGTGGTTTGTTTCGCCCAACGGTGGGGCAACTCCCCAGGAAGTTCAGTCCAAGGTAACATTGCTGTCCCCTCTACCAAAGCTGATACTTGCAACCTTAACCCAGGCAAAATGGCACCTCCCACCAATTTTTTTTCTAGGTCAGCACCAGTAAAGGTAATTGCCGTACCAGCATCTATGACTAAAACAGGCCAACCTAACTTTGTACCTGCACCCAAAACTGCCAGAGCGCGGTCAATTCCTAGGGTAGGATAGAGTCCTTGCAATGGCAACCGATCTAAAGTAATAATGTTAGCCTGGGGATAATTTTGCCAAATAGCAGTTTGTTCAGATACTACCGATGCTACGAGCAGAGGCATCCCATAACGTAACTTAATTTTCTTCTTTTCTAATATGCTTTTGAGGATTTCTCCTATTACTATTTCCCCATTTATATCTCGTTTAATTTCCCATTCTTGAACATGGTCAATATCCCAAGTTTCCCGAATAATTGTTTTGACAAATAATCCCAAATGTAACCGGGAATTTCCAATCATTAAACCTAACCATGGCTGATGTTCAAACATATAAAAATCTGCTTAATTTCCAACTATCTATCCGATCGGGAAGTCCTACACCTAAGCCAGAACTAAATATCGCCACTGCTTTACTGATGCATATTAAATACTACACCATGGTTGATGTTCAAACATAGAAAAATCTAAAAATCTGCTTAATTTCCAACTATTGATAAGGAAGTCCTACACCTAAGCCAGAACTAAATATCGCCACTGCTTTATTCTGCATATTAAATACTACAGTTACCCCTGTTTCATCAGGATTTTTCCATTTATAAGCAGCCTTAATTTTATTACCCACTTCCTCCTCTTCATCTGATGTCAGTTGTTCAGTATTAATTGAATCCCTTATTTGCATTTCCCTAGCTTCCATTGATTGTTTAAAAACCTCTGGGTCAAATGCTGTATCTATTTCTCCCTCTGCCCCAATAATATTTTTAATTTCTCGATATGTCATCCCCAGTTGCAATTTTTCATACTTTTGTCGAGTAATTGAATAAGCTGGTTTTGGCTGATTCCAAAAAGGATTACCAAAATTATAAGTATCCATATTTTTAGTTCTAATAGTAACCACTTTCTGATTAGAATCAAATATTATAGTCATGCTCGTACCATCAGGATTAACCCAGATATATGGAGTAGTATTTGTATTAGTTAAAGGATTATCTCTAGTTGGTTGTTTTGTACCTCCACTACCAATAATTTCTGTTACTTCATCGTAAGTCATGCCAACTTTGATATTTTCAAAATCTGTACTTGTAACTACTGTAGGTTCTTGGTTAGTTCCAAAGTTAGTAGCATTCAAATTTTGTGCAGATAATCTAATTAACTGATTCTCTGAATTAAAGACTGCAATTATACCTGTATTATCATTATTTATCCAGCGATAAGCCCAGCCAAAATTTTCAATTGTCGGACTATTATATTCTGTATAAAGTGTACCCTCCCTACCCAATATTTGTTTAACTTCTTGATAAGTCATACCTATTTTTAAATTATCAAAATCAGCGCTGGTAATTCGATTAGCCAGAGCGGGTTGAAACTGCATAGGTAAGAGAGAGATAAAACTACTAATAATTGTTGTTAAAATAAACTTTTTCATAGCAACCGCTTTCGTATGTACTAGATTTTATTACTAAATTTAATCAAAATTTTTCAGTCTGGCAAATTGTTTAAAATTAATCCCCCTAGATTCAGATAACCTTAAATTTCAGTTATCCATAATTTTCTGATTTATCTTTCATCCCCCCTTGATAGTCAATAAATTTGTGAACTGTTTGGTTAAGTAGGTAGACATCAATAAATCTGAAAACCACCCAGAGGAAACTCAAGCCCGAAATAACTTTTCCACAGATAAGTTTTCACTGTTTCAAATCTTGAGTGCTATTTTACAGATAATTCCACTTATTTACTTTTTACTTAGATTTTATGATAATTTTTCAGTTTGACAAATTGTTTGTAATTAATCCC
>JBARXI010000828.1:0-1524 GCA_049647275.1 Microcoleaceae cyanobacterium | reverse complement strand
AAAGTATAGAATATGGCAATTATTATATTCATATAATACGTTTTTTCTTCTTCTCTGTTCCCTGTTCCCAGCTCCGGTGTTCCCTAAAAGTTTCCAATATCTCACAACTCAAATCATATTGCTATAGATATATTACTATTTATCTGAGTATATTTCTGAAGCTACTCCTCAGATATTGATAAATCCTCTGGTAGCTAGATAATGACAATTTTTAAGGTTGATAATTGCATTTTAGTTAGACAACTTCCAGAGAATTGATACTAATACTTTTTGTTTTGCTTGCTTTTCTGACGTTTGAGCTATGAACTCTCTATATTGTTCGATGAGGTCAGTATAACCTTCTGCTTCGAGGAAAGTCACGGGGTCTTCCTGTGCGTAAGCATTGAGGTCACCAATAATCAGAAAGTCACCATCTGCACTTCCAGTCGGGTCAGTCTTCAACCAAGCATCTAAGGCTTCAGCACCTCGTAAACGAGTACCATTGAAGTTACCTTGACCATCACCCGCATCTGCATCGTCACCCGCTCCAGTACCGCCTTTAGATTTAAAGTGATTGACAGCTACGGTAAAAACTTCACCACGAAACTAAGACAGAATTAGCGAACTGAAAATTTTGTTCTAAAGCAGCAGGATGATTGCAAAGTACTATTGAGCAATGATTGGAAGACAAATAATGAACTCGGTCCCTGTTCCCAAGTGTGAATGACATTGGATTTTTCCACCATGTTTATCTTCGACAATTTGCCGAGAAATTGATAATCCTAAACCTGTTCCTTTCCCAACAAGTTTTGTTGTAAATAAATGCTCGAAGATTTTTTGTTTAACTGTTTCTGGCATTCCTGAACCGTTGTCTTTAATTTTAACAATGACTTGTTTTTTGTCTTCTGTCAATTTAGTCAGAATTAGAATTTGAGGATTATCTATCTTTTGATCCTCATCAAATACATCAATGGCATTGGCAATAATATTCATAAATACTTGGTTAAGCTGTCCTGGAAAACATAAAAACTCAGGTAAATCACCATAATTTTTAATCATTTTAATCTCCGGACGATGTTTATTATCTTTCAGCCGATGCTTCAGAATTAATAACGTACTATCAATCCCTTCATGCAGATTAAATTCAACTTTTTGAGTTGTATCAGAACGGGAAAATGTTCGCATAGAAGTACTAATATTACGAATTCGTTCAACACCAGTTTTCATCGATGAAATTACTTCTGGAAAATCTTCAAGCAGATATTCTAACTCGATTTCTTCTGCGTGTTCTGCAATTTCTGGATGAGATTCTAAATAATACTTTTGATAAAGATTCAAATGTTCTATTAAATCTTGCAGGTATTCTTCAGCATGGGTAATATTCCCACCAATAAAGCCAACAGGATTATTAATTTCGTGGGCAATTCCTGCCATCATTTGACCTAAAGCCGACATTTTTTCACTTTGAACTAATTGCACCTGTGCGTCTTGTAAATCTTTTAAAGACTGTTCCAACTGTTGAGCATAATCTTGGGATTTTTGATA
>JBARXI010000827.1:0-16019 GCA_049647275.1 Microcoleaceae cyanobacterium | reverse complement strand
ATTTCATTCTAAACTGTGCCATTTTCTGTATTTACGAAACTACGTTATTTCAAGCTTTAGGGATTTTATCTTTCGTTTCCTGAAAGTAAATAAATTCATTGCCAAAATCTAGAATGAAATGACCCTGTCTAAATAGGATTTAGTGAAAAAGTTTTGGGTGAGGAGAGGCTAGAGGCAAAAGGCAAAAGTATTTTTGAGGTTCAATCAGAGTCAAATTTTTCACAATATCAGTCCAATAAGTGCATTTTGTCTAAAGGTTTCAGCTTCAAAAAGTGAACTTTTTGAATTAATAATTGTCTTAAAAACTCTGATAAATGAAGCCTTCATACTTATTCAGCAAGCTCTAAATAAACGGTAATAGGGAACACCGAACACTGTGTCGGGGAACAGAAGAGAAAAATAAGTTATAACAAGTTATCAGGAAAATAGGGAATAAAAAGTTTTTTATCAGGCTATTAAACGGACATGATATTATTAGCACTTTAATGTCAATTGCTTGTGACTAAAATCACTGGTGACTGGTGACTACAAACTGGTCACTGGTAATATAAATAAAGGTATACTTCTTTTTTAACCTAAATAATTAACCAGATTTGATATTAACTCTATTAATTATAAATGGATAGCTGAATCATTAACTTCCATCCTCAATATCTGAAATATCTAACGAAGGGAGAAAAAATGAATAAATTACTCAATTTTTTTTTGATTACTGTGACAAATATATTTCTAATTATGAGTTATGTAATCGACCTAGAATTATCTGGTTTTGCTGGAGAAATCAGGAGTGATATTGTCTCTTCAGAGGAAATAAATAAACTAGAAATCAAGGGTTTTATTGATGGTTATGAAAGAGCTAAATCTGGTCTGGATGAATTCATAGAAGCAGGATTGGAAAAGCGAGACATTATAGAAACAATAGAACAGAAAATTTATGCCGATGCTTACCTACGCGGTTATATACAGTTTGAAATTGATTTTGGTGAGTACATTGGCATCAATGAGAGTGAATTTGATTTGCAAGCTATAGCATTTGAAGATGGTTGTTTAATGGCAAAAGCAGGGCTGAATCAATTTCCCGAAGCAGGTATGGATAAGTTAGGATTAGAAGAATTAAGACAACAGTTAATTTATCTTGATGCCTACCACCAAGGTTATGTTAGGTGGGAGTTTACTTATTCTTGTTTTCCTTCACCGTATAATTAGTTTTAAATATTTACAGTTATCTACAAATTAAATATTTTAACTACAGCTGTTGTAAAAAGTAAAAATTTAATCTTTTTTTATAGCGTTTCTCACCCTTTGTGAGGCAGACCCTAATTTATTACCTATTCCCTATTCCCTATTGGCTTCTGCAGTTGTTGCCTAAAACTAAAAAACTTTATACTTCTCGGTTACCGGTGAATGCTATATCTCTTTTTATGCTTATTTTTTCTATTACTAGTTTCCTTTTATTGTATATATCAATCGAGCGATAACCCTGTTAAAATGCGTTTTCTCACATCAGCAAATCTTCTCCAATTCATTTTTTATTGCCTATTTAGAAAAAAAAATCAGCTTAATATTTTACTCCTGAGCGATCGTAGCGATAAAATTTTTTTAGAATGAATTAGAATGAAGCAGCCTAGAGCCACTTTCCCACTCCCTACTCCCAGGGCTATTTCATTCTAAACTTTGCCATGTTATGTCTTGACGAAAATACGTTATTTCGAGCTTTAGACAATTTATCTTTCCCTATCTGAAAGTAAGTAAATTCATTGCTAAAATCTAGAATGAAATGACCCTGCCCTACTCCTCAACTCCAACCCATTGAATAATTGCCTCTGTCAACCCATCCAAAGTATATTCTTTAGCTTCGACATCTACCCTACCTAACAAACTCTGACAACTTTGAGAAGTTTGAGGCCCGATAGAAGCAATACAAATATTATCTAACCAATCTTCTGATAACTCTTGCTGATTTTCTCCAATTAAATAACAAAAATTTCGCACAGTTTTAGAGCTAGCAAAAGTAATAATATCCACCTGATAATTCTGTAATCCTAACAAAGCTTCAGGCACAATATTTTCTGGGCAACTAGACTCATAAGCAGCTACTTCTATTACCTCTGCACCTTTAGCATTTAACTCCTTCACTAATACTTCCCTACCACCAGTTTCTACCCTAGGAAATAAAACCTTTTTTCCGCTCAACTGTTCCGGGAATTTTTCCACTAAAGAATCAGCAACAAAATTAGGTGGAATAAAATCTGGCTCTAAACCACGACTCCTCAAACTTTCTGCCGTTTTTTTACCAACTACAGCTATTTTTACTCCCGCTAAAGCGCGACTATCTTTACCTTTTTCTACTAATCTTTGCCAGAAGTAGTCTACTCCATTTGTAGATGTCAAAATCAACCAATGGAAACTATTCATATTATTAATAGCCTGGTCTAAATCATGCCAACTTGAAGGTGGAGTAATGACCAAAGCCGGCATTTCAATTACTTTAGCCCCTTCTTTTTGTAAGCGATCGCTAAATTTACTAGACTGACCTGCTGCACGAGTTACTAAAATAGTTTTATTTGCTAAAGGTGCTATTTCAGTTTTTACTGCCGACTTTTCTCTAATCATATTATTTGGATATTTTAAATAATCTCGTAACCTAACTACTTCCCCCACTATTACCACACAAGGTGACAAATATTCAGCATTGGTTTGTTGCAAAATATCATTTAAACTACCAATCCAAATTTGTTGTTTTGGAGTTGCACAATTTTGGATAATCGCTACAGGAGTTTGAGGAAGTCTTTGATGTCTTAATAACTGATGCACAATCTCACTTAAATTCCGCGCTCCCATTAAAATTACTAAAGTTTCAATCTGAGATATTCTTTCCCAGTCTAATGCTTCTATATTATGGGCAGTTAAAACCACAAAAGCTCTACTCATTACTGTATCTGTCAGAGGAATTCCTGCCAGTAAAGGAGCTGCAAGTGTAGAGGAAATTCCTGGTACAACTTCAAATTCACAACCAGCTTTAATCAATGCTTGAATTTCTGTAGCAGCACGACCAAAAATAAATGGGTCTCCTCCTTTTAGTCTAATGACTTGTTTGCCTAACTGACATTTTTCTATTAATAAGCTATTAATTTCAGACTGAGGCATACTGACTTTACCGCCACGTTTACCCATTTCTATTTTTAAACAATTTACTGGTGGTAATTGTAAAATTGAGTCATCAACTAAGGCATCATAAATTAATACTTCTGCTTCAGTAATCAGGCAATAGGCTTGAACAGTTAAATATTCTTTACTTCCTGGCCCTGCTCCGACAATATATACTTTTCCTGGTAATTTAGTCATGTTTATATAATTAAGCAAATATCTCTAAATTTTAGCTTTAAGTACCTTTGCAAAGTTGATTCAATATTTATAAATAGGGATTAGGTAGTAGGTAGTAGAGAATAGGCAATCAAAATATACTTTTATGGTAAGGATTCAGGTATCTCAAACCCAGTGATAGAGAGACTGATGAAAACGACTGACTCAACAAGTTAACACTTTCATTCTCAATAACGACGAAAATAAAGGCTTGTGGCAATTTATATTGAGAATGTAATTTTTAGTAAAATAGCTGGAAATGCTTATTAATCAAGGCTTGTAGAGTTTTATATATGACCTGAATCCTTACCTTTTATGATTGAGAAGTGGCTCTGAAAATCATTTTACCTACCTATTTAATCTGACTATCAAATATACAATTAATTATGTTTAACTACTTATTGACAAATGTAATCTACCACATTGAATGGCATATATATAGCAATCAGGAATCAGATGTGAGAAGCTAAATAGACAATCAATCAATACATCTTCTGATTCCCCAAACTATCAATGTATAGTTCTCTCTTATGAATCATTCCTGAGTGCTATAGCTTATATTACATCCGCTAGTATCGATATAGTTAATTAGAAATCAGGAGTCGGGAGGAAAGAGATAAGACAAGATTTAGCAATTTATAGAAACCGGAGAATTTTTTGACCGGGACTTACGCAAAATCCTCTGTCATATACTAAATGTAAGGTGTGTTGCAACTGAGCGTACAAATAGAGTTACGGAATTAGTCTTGTTATATCTAAATTAAACGGATTTGATATTACTTCTCAAAATTTTAGCTTATATAAAAACCTTTTTGCAGTATTGATACAGATTTTTTGCCCTCAAATACTTTAACTTCAGTATTATTTCAATGTAACAAGAAGATAATGCTGTTTATAAAATTTAGCTGTGTAGCACATAGGTGTAAATAAGATTAAAAATTAGCACTTGCAACAAAAAATTCGATTTCCCGAATAGCACCAATGAGGAGTATCTTGTTTTTCTAAAGAGATATTAACAGTTGTTTCAAAATCAATATGTTGAATATCTTCAGATTCAATATTGCAAATCTCTTGAAAATAAAAATGATTTCCAAATATTGCATCACAATCAGGACAACCGAATGAAGTGTATGAGTTTCCAGCTGTTGTGCTATAGCGAGATTTAATTTTCCCCATTTTCATGTTTTGACGTTTAGCTTTTTCAGTTTTCAAGCATTCATCAGCTTTACTTACAATTTCAGGGAGAAATTGAGGTTCATTTATAACTTTGTCTGTTAATATAATGTAGTCTGTTAAATTAAAATTACAGCCACATACAGTTTCATAAGACTGATTGTGAACGTGATAAATATAATGTTTTTGGCGACACTTCCAACAATTAACAGGAAAAAATCTGATTTTAATATCTTGCTGTTTTTTATATCGGTAAAATTGAGAAAATTTAAAATGACCAGATAAAATTTCAGCAATAAAATTCTTTAAAATATAGAAGTTATTATCAGAAATTACCGTAGGATTTTTAGATGCGTCAAACTGTAATTGAAACATAGGTATATCTTGTCTTGCTTCCGATGTTGGTAATTTTTTAAATAACCAGCAGCAACGAATCTCATCTCTGATATATTTTTGTTGACGTTGTTCAGTTTCTTCTAAGCTTTGAGGACTCCATTGAACTTCAAAAGCTAGTTGAACTAATTGATTTTTCACCTGCTTAGTAGCTAAAACATCGGCTCTCCAATCTAATCCACTTGCTTCAGTTTTAACATCGTAACCCATAGCTTTACAGGCTCTAGCAATTTCTGTTTTGCATAAAAGATGTTGCCATGTTTCTGAGCTATAATTACATCCATCTTTCTTATTATGAACAAAGTGCTTAATTTTATGTTTTGAAGTTCTCAAATATCCTCTTGCTTCACAACAAGGCAAAATAACTTTAACTTTTTTACGTTTTAATTATTCCCATTCCTCATCAGATAGGAATGGGGCTAATAATTCCCGATTATCTAAAATAGCTCTTAATGGCATAACTTTATGATTAAATAAATTCCTAAATTTTTATCTTTTGGGGATGCTAAACCTTTATTGATATATGTATTTCCATTTGAGATGTGAAATCTGATAATAATATTTCCTGTCAAGAAAAAATAACTTAAACAACGAGCAACTGTTCGAGATATTCAGTTTCATTTTTCCTGTTTGTTGCAATTACAGCAGATTGCAAGTAAATGAGGTACAGTCCTTTATTTAATAAATCCCCACCATAAAAAAAACTGCTTGAAAGACCTTTGTTGCTGTACCTCATAAACCTGAAATACACTGTATATTTTTACAACTCATTTGTAAACGCTATATATTTTTAAGATAATTTATTTGCTCTTATTTCCAGTCGTTTTTCTAAGTAGGTGGGTTTAATTATCTATAAAATAGCGATGGAGATTCAAAACAGTGAAAACTTATTTAAAAATAGCTTCTGGCTTGATTTTAATATTTTTAGTCTTTTTTGCGCAGCATTCGGTACGAAACGTTTATTTCTGCCCAGCTACTTATACCGTTTCACTAAAGTAACCAAGTCAAAAGTCACCAAGTCAGAAGTTATATTTTAGGGACTTGAAACCTCAATTTTACAGTAATTTTAGCTTATTATTTCACTTCATCAGTTGCCAACTATTTGTGACATTTTTTAAGTCAATTGGTATTAGAGAAAAAATCTTACCAAGAAGAAAATTATTTAGCTAACTTTTGTGATAAATTTTGCACCCCATCCCATCCTGATCATTGTCTAATTTGTGAGGGTTTTGCTTGCCATCCCCTACACCAGAATTTTTCACAAAGAGTCAGCTTGCCAATAATAGAAACTCTGACATTATTACCTTTTTTCCTAGCTCCGGTACTTCCTAATTCCAAGATATTTTTTGCATAACCAAAATATGACTGCTAAGTAGTCAAACAAAATTAATTGTATATTTGATGGTTAGATTAAATAGGTAGGTAAAATAATTTTTAGAGCCACAGATAAATCACACAAGTATATTTTTTCTTTCCTACTCCCTACTTACAAATTTTAAATTAATGCAAGCACAGTTCAATAATTGATAATTGATAATTGATAATGAATAATTACCTCTGTCTTAAAGGAAGAGGATTGATACCAATGAGAAAATGGTTGACTTCTCTTGGTCGATTGGATATGGCGAGGATACCCGCTCTTACAGAGCCGCTCCGAAGATCGCCATCCCCCGACCGCTTTTCTTCTTAAAAGAAGAGGCTTTAAACTTTAATTATTCGGTAAGTAGGTAGGCGTGAATAAACTTCACTATGTAACGAAATTTTTATGCACCTCATACCCAAGGGAATTGCTTCCCTAGCGCAATGCGGAGCAAACCCTTAACTCCGTTCCAGTCGCTTCGGACGTACTTGTAAATTTTTCCACCTACCTACTTACTTATAACAGACAAGCTATGGGAAAAATCAAATATTCTAGGAAAAATAGTTTCCAAATAAATTGGTAAAATTTAGCTATTTCGCTTTTATTTTGCAGGTCTACTTTTTGACTACGCCACCACATTATACCTAAAGCCAATAAATGAGTTATTAGCAAAAAAATTAAATTCACATTTCTCAACCAAACTACAGCCAATATCATCATACCAACATAGCAAATTGTTAATACCCACCTTGCTAAATTAAATACTGTCAACGTGCCTAATCTAATCGTAAATGTAGTGATATTATATTGACGGTCTCCTTCAATATCTGGGATATCTTTAAAAATTGCAATGGCAAAAGTGAAGACTATAACAAATAAAGTTAGCGACCAGACCGTAGGAGGAATTTCTGGAATTACCAATATTTTTTTGAGTAGAATTATTTCACTTACTTCTCCTATCCACTTATTGATATCTCCTGTAAATTCATCAATTTTTTCCCATCCCCAAACAAAGCTTAAAAACAAACCTATATTAACAATTACGCCCCTGACTGTAAAAATACATAATGCTGCCCAAAAAGGAAATCTTTTTAATCGGATGGGAGGGAGAGAATAAGCAGTTCCGATTGCCAAACTTATGCCTACTGTTACCAAAACAAACGGTCCACCAATTATAGCCAAACTTAAAGCAAAAATCCCAGTTATTGCCACAATTAGTTGACCAGAAAAAAGAGAAAATTCACCAGCAGCTATTGGCAGATGAGGTTTATTAATTTGATCTATTTCCACATCTTCCAATTGGTTCAATCCTACTATATAAATATTCCCACATAAACAACTCATCCAAATTATTAATAACAGAATTAAACTATAGAAAAAAGAATATTCATTTAAAGAAAAAGAAGCAGAACGATCGCCCACAGCAATTAGATATAATGCCAACACACTTAAAGTTGTACCAATAATCGTATGTGGACGTGCAAACTTCCAAAAACTATAGAGCCATAACACATTTTTTTGAAACAAATTAGTTCCCTTTTTTGCTTCTTGATAACCCGAAATTTCTCCCATAATTACCTGAAATTATTTTTCCCTTAATTACGATAATTCTTATATTAATTTGGCAAGCGATTAATCTCCTGATTAGAGCCAAGTACAATCATTGATGTTCCTTTTTTTAAGATTGTACTTGAGCGCGGATTAATCGTAAATTTTTCACCTCGATCGCTGACTGCTAGTAAATTTAAACCATATTTACTCCTTAGTTCTAGCTCAGTAATAGTTTTACCATCAAATTGATCCGGTACAATAATTTCTACAATACTATGATCTGGATCGATATCAAATTGGTCGAGTATTCTAGGCTTACTTAATAACCTTGCCAATTCACAACCCATTTCTCTCTCTGGAAACACAACATGATCTGCACCAACTTTTTTTAAAAGTTTCATATGAGTTTCAGAAGAAGCTTTAGCGACCACAAATTTTACCCCTAGCTCTTTAAGATTAAGAGTAGTAGTAATACTTTCTGCCAAATAATTACCAATTGCGACAATTACTGTATCAAAGTCTAAAATACCAGCCTGTTTAATA
Source organism: Microcoleaceae cyanobacterium (assembly GCA_049647275.1). Lineage (GTDB taxonomy): Bacteria > Cyanobacteriota > Cyanobacteriia > Cyanobacteriales > Microcoleaceae > JASJEE01. The sequence continues at coordinate 7,636 of JBARXI010000827.1, read as the reverse complement.
GCATTAATTTCTGTTGAGTCTAACTCTAAAGCATGAGAAGATATTTGGTCAATTAAAGCTTGACTTACTCTTTTTTCCTCCCGATCGATAGCTAATACTTCATACCCTAAATTATGCAGAGTTTCGCATACTGCTCTACCAAATCTTCCCAAACCAATTACAGCAAATTGTTTAGTTTCAGGACGTAAATTGGGGAAAAAGTTCCAAGATGATAAATTCATTAAAAATTCAGCGTTCTAGCTTTACTTTTATTTTTCTTGATAGCAAAGACAACGCTACCTCCTAACTAAATATTCTCTTTTAATATTTTACTCACAACTCGGATAATTATACAAATAAATTTTCCTCTGGATATTGAATAGCACTTGGTTTTTCTTCAGGAAAAATAGTTGAAACCAACAACAAAACACTCACTCTACCAATATACATTGTAGCAATCAAGACCAACTGTCCTAGAATTGTAAAATCAGAAGTAATACCTGTAGATAAACCCACCGTAGCAAAAGCAGATACAACTTCAAATAAAAGATTAATTAATTCTAATTCTGGGTCAGCAAATGCAACTACAGTAGTAGCAACAGCCACTAATAAAGCGGACGCAAAAACCACACCAATAGCTTTAATAATAACCATCATTGGAATCTTGCGCTGATAACATAACACTTCTTCTCTACCTTGAAGAGCTGCCTTAGTGCTATTAAATAATATTCTAAAAGTCGTAGTTTTAATACCTCCCCCAGTACTACCAGGACTTGCCCCAATAAACATTAAAGCAATAGTGATAAATAAACCAGCATCAGTCAACTGCCCAATATCAATAGTATTAAACCCAGCAGTTCTAGTAGTAACAGATTGAAACCAAGCAGCAATTATTTTTTGCCCGAAGTTTAAACTTTTCAAAGTCTGAGAGTTGTTAAATTCAGCAATAAAAAAAGCAATCACACCAAAGATTAACAGCAAAATAGTAGTATTAGTAACCACTTTAAAATGTAGAGAAAAAGTGTGACAACCTTGTTTTTTTTGCCAACGGTCTTTCAGCCATAAATATATTTCCATAATTACTTGATAGCCCAATCCGCCAAATATAATTAAGGCAGTAATCACAATATTTAACAAAGGAGATTTAGCATATTTAATAAACCCATCAGAATATAAACTAAAACCAGCGTTATTAAAAGCATTTACACTATGAAAAATCGAATGCCAAACACCTTCTTGAAGACCATAAATAGGAACAAAAACCAATAACAATAAAAACATACCAGTCAGTTCAAATATAATCGTTGTAGCTAAAATAGACTTAATCAAAGGTTCTACACCTGCTAATCCAACCTGTTCCAAAGATTGTTGAAGAGCGACCTTTTCTTTAAGACGAAATCGACGACCAAGCAACAACAAAAGAATAGTATTAGCTGTCATATAACCCAAAGCTCCAATTTGAACCAAAAGTAACAGAAATAACTGCCCCCAAAAAGAATAATATTCTCCCACATTCACTACCGATAAACCAGTTACACAAACAGCCGAAGTTGCTGTAAATAAAGCAGTCACAGGATGACTCCAATTTCCATCACTCATAGAGATGGGTAACATGAGTAATATAGTGCCAATAAAGATAACAGCAATAAAGCCTTGGCAAATCGTTCGAGCTACAGTCATTTCAATTTTTTAGTATCTATATATATTTTTTTTAGATTTTAGGTTAGTCGTCCCATGACAAATAACTCATACCAATTAACGCTTAATAATGACACAAATAATTGTGTTATCAACACATAAGTAACGATCTAAATTTATTGTTAGTTAAAATTTTCAGTCTTAACCTCGGCATTGATAACTATTGACTTAATATAATTGACTTTTGCACAGAGGTATAATTATCCAGGAAAATAAATCCGAGACTTTACTCGATCGATAGCCATGACCTCGACCCTAATCGAACAAATTCAACAATTCTATGATGCTTCCTCCAGTCTATGGGAAAAGGTATGGGGCGAACATATGCACCACGGCTATTATGGGCCAGATGGTAAACAGAAAAAAAACAGACGACAAGCTCAAATAGATATGATTGAGGAATTACTTCAGTGGGGAGCAGTAAATGAGCAGTCAAGTTGTTGGCCTCCAACTTCTATACTTGATGTAGGTTGTGGCATTGGCGGTAGTAGCTTATACTTAGCAGAAAAATTTAATGCCACTGCTACTGGCATTACCCTTTCTCCAGTTCAGGCCAATAGAGCAAAGGAACGCGCTGAGTCAGCAAACCTAGGTCAACAGGCTAATTTTTTAGTAGCCGATGCCTTAGAAATGCCCTTTGCTGATGGCTCATTTGACTTGGTGTGGTCTCTCGAAAGTGGCGAACATATGCCCAATAAGATCAAATTCTTGCAAGAATGCTATCGAGTGCTTAAACCTGGTGGAACTTTGATTATGGCTACTTGGTGTCATCGCCCAGTTGGTGGCTCTGATGGACAATTGACTGACGATGAAAGGAGACATCTGGCCGAAATTTATCGAGTTTATGCTTTGCCTTACGTTATCTCTTTGCCAGGGTATGAAGCGATCGCTAGAAATATTGGTTTTCAAGATATCTGTACTGCTGACTGGTCAACTGCTGCTGCTCCCTTTTGGGATGTGGTGATCGAATCAGCTTTTGACCCTCAAGTGATAATTAGCTTACTACTAAGTGGTTGGACTACAATTGAAGCTGCCCTTTCCCTAGAACTAATGAGCCGTGGTTATCAAAGAGGGCTGATAAAATTTGGCTTATTGCGAGGAAATAAGTTATAAATTAACTAGCACAAAATACTCTTAAATTGATAAAAATCAATGAAAAGTTAATAAAAATTTATTAACTTTGTCCTCCCTATGCAAATTTCCTCACAAGATATTCAGTCAATGTTAAATTCTGTACCAATTTACCAACTTCTGCTATGATCCTGGCTTAAAATAGATACACCATATGGGTAATCCCTGGAGGTGTTTAATGTTAGTAATTTTAATGGATAATCAACTCGTTGCTCCTCAGCAAGTTTGTCAAGGTTGTTTATTAGCAGATAGAAGTGGCCAACCCCGTTGGAAAGGTGGTCAACTACGTTGTGGTCATCCAGTTCCTAAGTTAGCTGAGAGTCAACCAAATCAGTATGAATGTCAGATGGGCTTCCGTGTTGCCAGCATAGAATAAATACTTTATACTTAAATATTTATATTTATAAAATTTTAGTCGTTTTAAAACCAGATAATATATCTTGGTCAAAACTTAAGCGTTTGCTGCGCTATCCTGAATTTATTGGCTATTAATTACCAAATTCAGGAGTAACTTATAATGACTTGGCGTGGTTCTACAACTGTTCAAGATAAAATTTTTGCTTGTTTACCTTATCTATTACCCCTACTCGACGGACTAGTATATGGGCGCTATTTATTTCAACAGTTTCCCCCCTTACAGTTAATCTTAATCCCTCTTACACCTCTGTTGCAGATTTACCGAGGTATACCTTTCATTGGCTTAATTGTTTTCTTTGCCCTGTATTTGCTGGTGGTGAGAAACAACAATATATCCCACTTTATTCGTTTTAACACCATGCAAGCAATTCTTTTGGATATTATCTTAATTTTGTGTGGTCTGATTCTATCAATATTAGGTGGAAGTTTAGGAGGATTTATTCTAGAGACTCTTTCTAATATGATATTCCTCGGAGTCCTAGCATCATTTATCTATACAGTAGTGCAGTCAGCAATGGGGCGTTACGCAGAAATTCCCACTATTTCTGATGCTGTTTATATGCAAGTCCAATAAACACAATCATCCAGAAAACCACAACCACACCTAGAAAAAAATTAGCAAATGTGGTATTATAGACAGCTTTATGGTTGGTTAACAGCTAGAGTACAAAGTTAATATTTTTGACTTTTGAACTTGAGATTGCTTTCCTACCGAATCCCGATCGAACGCTCTGCTGGCAATGTTCTGACTTCCTAATCAAAACACTAACTAGCATTTGTGACATAAATTTTGTAAGATAAAAGATCCTTGCTGCATCTAATATTTTAGAAGCAGCCATGTAGTCCAAAAGGAGATTATTTCCATGAAACCATTCATTTATGAAACAATGTACATCCTGCGCCCCGATCTGAATGAAGAACAAACAGAACAGGCGATTACAAAATATAAAGAGCTTTTGCAGGAGCAGGGAGCATCAGATTTAGAAATTCAACATCGTGGTAAGCGTCGTTTAGCCTATGAAATCGACAATCATCGCGAAGGTATATATATTCAGATGAACTATCAAGGCCCCCCCACTCAAATAGCAATTTTAGAGAGAGCTATGCGCTTGAATGAAGAAGTTATTCGCTACCTGACCATCAAACAGGAAGTACCAAAAACTCCACCATCAGATGCCCAACCAGAAGCAGAGCCAGTAGCAGCAGTAGTAGAGTAATATCTCACCTAAACTAATGGAGTTTGAACTGACCATTACTGACCATTTGAGAATCCTTGATTAAGCCAAAAAAGGAAACTCAAAAATCAAAACTTCAGTATTACCGAATGGGGAGAAATCTCCCCAGTTCTGGTAAATTATAAATTATATTAGCTATATTAGTTATAAAGCTATATTATTTTTACATTCTAGAAAGAACTACTGGTAATTAGGAGCCAAACTAAAAGTGAGCCAGATTAAAAAATTCAATTTACAACAACTTCAGACTGAAGTATCTCGTCTTAACGAAGAGTTGCAAATGCGAGACCAATTGATTCAACAATTGTCTCAAGAACTGTTTCGGCTAGTCAAAGGAAATACAAGTATTGTTCCAACATCAACTGTTCCTGAACATTACCAGTCTCAAATGCAAACTGTAAAGGAACAGTTAAATGAAGTTGAACAACAGGTAAATTTTTATCAAGAACAAATAGCTCAACGAGATGCAGAAATTTACAGCTTGCGCCATTCTGTACAAGAACTAACAGATCGTTCTCAAATGTTAGAACAGGTAGTACAAGAACTACCAGAAGTTTATCGCCAGAAGTTTGGCGATCGCCTGGCAGAAGTGCTGGAAAAAGTAGAGAGCTTACAAAAAGAAAACCGTCAACTTCATGCAGAGTTACAAAGCGTTAGCTATCGTCTAGCTGTTAAAAATCGTCGAGCTAGTGGTCTTGACTTGCCAGCTTTTGGATCTGGAAAGCCTGGTACTTCTGTAGAAATGCCTACATTTGGAAATGCTTAATTCTATTAACTACTCCCCCGATTTAACTGACAGGAATTCTGAGCTGATACTACGCAACGAGATAAATTAACGTTGCTTTTTTTCTTAACTGACCAAATAAATATTCTCTGGGGATGAGTCAAAACATCCCCAATACTTACACAAGAAATCTAGCTATATATCTAGTTTAATATCCCCTCCATTCTAAAGCCGCAGAAATTATTACCGAGTCGTCGTATATCTTCGGTGGGTTGAAATTTTACCTGCGCAAAGCTTTCCTACAAAATGCTAGTCAAACCCTAACATTGGATAGCTGCTAACTAAATGCGTTAGTCTTAGGCATCCTCCACCTCCGTTTAAAGTTTCTCAATTCCCTTCGGCAACGCCGGAATACTATCAGATAATTGCTGTCTAAAATCAAATCAAAAGCTGTCTTTTCAGAACAAGATACCTACCCCAAATTTCGGCGTTGCTGAATCAAGAGATGAATTTTTTTGGAGCAGGTAAATCTCATCTTTAATACTTCTTGCTTCTTTTTTCTCCAAGCCTACAATTCATCCCACAAATATGCAACACCGAAATTTCCCGTATTTTCCACCAGATGTCTATTAGTTAACGACGCATTCATATTGCTAATACCATGTCCGGTTGAATACTTATAAATAAATAGTAATAGGCTACAGCTCATCTGCTCCCGAAGGCAATAGGGAAAAAAAGAATATAAAAGGAGAATAGGAAACAGAAAGTTTTTTATCACGCTATTATCCGGACATGATATAACTCCTGACTCCTCCCTAATTATTTCTAACTGTTTATCCGGACATCATATAACTTCCCTGCAGCTAGTTGACTTCCATGAAACGGTATTAGTTGTCCTATATCTGTCTTGTTATGCAAGTATAATTGGTTATAGATCGCTCAGAAGTTATCCTGCTAATTAACCAATAAATCAAACAGACAAACCTATGCAAATTTATCTAGACTATAGCGCTACAACACCACCAAGACCAGAAGCGATCGCTATTATGCAAAAAGTTTTTACTCAACAGTGGGGTAATCCTTCGAGCTTACACGCATGGGGCCAAAGAGCCGCAACATTAGTAGAAAGGGCAAGAATACAAGTGGCTAGTCTGATTAATGCTCCACCTGAATCAATTATATTTACTTCTGGGGGTACTGAAGCTGACAATATGGCAATCATGGGTGTCGCTCGTTGCTATCAACAACCCCAACATATAATTATTTCTAGTGTGGAACATTCGGCAATTTCAGAACCGGTAAAACTCTTGGAAAATTGGGGTTGGCAAGTAACTAGATTACCTGTCGATCGCGAAGCTAGAGTAAATCCCCAACAACTACAGGCAGCATTACAGCCGAATACAGTTTTGGTATCAATTATTTATGGTCAAAGTGAAGTTGGCACTTTGCAACCTATTGCCGAACTTGGTAATATTTGTCGCGATCGCGGGATTTTGTTTCATACTGATGCAGTTCAGGTTGTGGGGCGTTTGCCTGTGGATGTGCAAAAACTGCCTGTAGATTTGTTGTCTCTATCAAGTCACAAGATTTATGGCCCTCAAGGTGCGGGTGCTCTTTTTGTGCGCGATGGTGTTGAGTTGCTGCCTTTGCTGCTTGGTGGGGGTCAGGAGTCGAAGTTGCGTTCTGGTACTCAGGCAGTGCCTGCGATCGCCGGTTTTGGTGTGGCAGCAGAGTTGGCAAATGAGGAAATGACTGGAGAAATGTTGAGGTTGAGTGAGTTGCGCGATCGCTTATTTGATCTGATGGCTGATATTCCATATTTGGTTAGCACTGGGGAGAGATTGCACAGACTGCCACATCATGTTAGTTTCTGTATTATTTCCCCACTGATTGAAGAGACTGAAATAAAGGGTAGGATTACAGGTAAAACTTTGGTGCGACAGTTGAATTTAGCTGGTATTGGTATTAGTGCTGGCTCTGCTTGTCATAGTGGCAAAGTTACTCCGAGTCCGATATTGTTAGCAATGGGGTATAGGGAAGTTGCTGCTACTGGGGGTATTCGTTTGAGTTTAGGACGGGATACAACGGAAGCAGATGTTGAGTGGACGGCAATGGTACTGAAGCAAATTTTGGCTAGACTGATGCCTAGGAAATTGGGGAAAATGGCGGTGTTAAATAGTTAATTATGTGGTTAATCTTGATTACTAATATTTAGGTTGGATATGGTAGTTTAACAATTAATAATTCATATAATAATTAATAGACATCTCCAGAAAAGAGGGAGTAGGGAGTAGGGGTGGTTTCCGTTCCGGAATGCTCCGCAAACGCGTTTGCGACAGCATTCCGGAGGAAACCACCCGTACAGGAGTAGGGGGAAAGAATTGATAATTTCTGTGCGATAATTGATTTTATTTTTTATTATCGGAGATGTCTGTTGGGAAAATCATCGCAC
>JBARXI010000826.1:0-6096 GCA_049647275.1 Microcoleaceae cyanobacterium | reverse complement strand
GTACAGGAGGGGGTGGTGGTGCATAGTAATGGTACAGGAAGGAGAGGAGTGTGGGGAGGTGTGGGAGGTGGGGGAGAAATTAAAAAATATATATCCTCACCATTGCTATGCAGGACAACCCAGGAGGGAATAACGGTCGCCCATTGGAAAAATAGATTAAATATAAATACTCAATATTTTCCTTCTGATTTGATTATTCCGAAGGCCAATAAAGATAATTTACCGAAAAAAATGAATAAAATTAAAACCTCAGCCTCAGATTAAATATCTGGAAGCTGAGGTGTTGATAATAAAACGATAGGAAATAGAAAAATATTGCCAGAGTTAAAAGACGATATAATCCAAGGCTAATCCTATCGAATAAATTATAACCCTATGGTTCGTATGATTTCTTACCAGTAAACTTGAGAGCTGCTGGTTCAGGGTTACTGCCAATATTGCGGTCAATTTTACCTACATAAGGACGGCCTTCATTAGCCTTTTCAGGGAAGACTCCATCTTTTGGATGTAGGTATTCAGTAGAGCCATCGGGGAAAATCCGATAGATTTTGTAATTATCAATTTTGGGCTTAAATTTAGTCCGCAGTTGAGTACCCAGGGCCAAGCATTGCTCTTTGCGGGCTAAATACACTAGGTTTTCACCTTCCTGCATAATAGCTGCACCGCCTGTAGGCATTTCAAACACCTGTTCTTTGGGGCTAGTCCAGGTAATAGCATACTTTTCTTCAACTTCAGCCTTGGTTAGCAAGCCACCAGTGCTGCCGCCGAAAATAGGAGATTGTCCTGTTAGTTCGTCTGCCATAGATTTCTTATATGAACCTTTTTATGGAATCCTATCACCACAGTCACTCAGGTTTAATAAATTGTAAGGTTCTGTTACAAAAGGATTATTGGGACTTCTGTCAGATAATGTCCATTTACGAATATTAGGAGCCATGGGAATGGGGTGAAGGGAGGTTACTTAATTTCCTGGCAACATTATCTTGATTGATTTAAAGTCCTAATTTTAGCTTTCTCCGGGAGAAGGCCTCTCATCTAAAAGCTATAGCATTAGGTGGTCAGTATGGCATGAATCCCGGCATTAAGCGTCCGGTGTAAGTATTTCTATGTATATCTTCAACACAGAATTCATAGTTAAACCTTCACAACTGGCCATAAAAGTAAGTACTATTCCATTTCTTCTACTAGAAACACTTTTCAATTTGAAATGTGGAGGTAGGTTATAACTAAATTACGATTGTATTCAAATAGATATCAGAAGTTTATGCTTAAAGCCCAATCATTAGCCTAGGTAAATCACTCCGCCAACGAAATTTAGTTCGACTTATATAGATTTCACTATCAATCAATTGTAATGATCGAATAAATAAGGTCTCAAGCCTCCCCTTTCAAGGGGATAAAAAGCGGTCGCGCATGCTCCGCAACATGTAAAGCGTTTGCGATAGCATTCTGTAAAGACCGCGCGAACCGTAGGGTGGGATGGCGAAGAAACCTCGCCATATCCAATCGACCAAGAGAAAGAAAATTCCCCATTTTCTTGCCTCCCTATTGCGGGAGGTACTACTGTTAACGCAGTTCCTCCGCAGGAGGCTAACTGTTAACGCAGTTCCTCCGAAGGAGGCTAACTGATAATTGATAACTGAAATGACCCATACCATACCGCGTGAACCTTAAAACATCGTCAAACAAACCCCAAAAAATGCTTTTTGGAAAATTTTAATCTGACTTGCTATTACTTATATTGAGACAAAAATTACCTTTTACAAAGTCTTTCCTTTCTCCTTACACTTAAAATTCATCATCATAAACACAGTTTTAAATAGCAGCAAATTAACAATGTTAAAAGTGGGTAATTGCAATAGTCCTATTGAATTCACCAGAAATTTATTTTACTCTAGATATAATTATAAGATTGCAATCAAGATTTTTAACCACATAAAGTTGGGAAATTATTTGTCTGAAAATCTTTTCTTGAGAAAGCATTAATCTTAGCTAATTTTAGGATGATTTCACCAAACTTTTTTTTGACTGTGATTAAATTTATTTTTCACCTATAGACTATAACTTTATGGAAGCAATTTTGTTTCGTCCCCAAGGAAATTTAGACTTAAAAGGAAGTTATCGACTTAAGCAAATAGTAGATCGACTAATTTACAAAACACAAAATTGCTATTGGATTATCGATATGGCCTTAGTAAATAAGGTCAATAATTTTGGTTTAACTACTTTGATTTTAATCCGAAAACTTGCCCATCAAAGAGGATGTAGATTATATCTCTTAAATCTCCAAGATGAAATTCAACTACTATTTCAGCTAACAGGATTAGACAAAGAATTTAAAATCTTAGAAAACGAAGAATCCATGAAAGGCTTAAAACCTAAATTACTACTTTGCTAGTCTAGTATTTTTAAAAAGTAATCTCCAAAATTACTATTTTCTACGAGAACTGTTACGGTTATTACTGTTACCTTGAGGCACTTGACTATTATTAATAATCGGAACAGTAAAATGAAACTGACTGCCCCGATCTTTACCAGCCGATTCAGCCCAAATTTTACCCCCTAGACGAGATATAATCTGTTTACAAATAGCCAAACCTAAACCAGTACCCCCGACAGTTCGTCGCAAAGCACCTTCCTCTTGATAAAACCGATCGAATACCGCCTCCAGACGATTAGGTTCAATACCACGACCAGTATCAGAAACAGTCACCTGTAACATACTTCCCCTTTTTGAATGAGCCTCAATAGTTACTCTTCCTTCCGGTTGAGTAAACTTACAAGCATTATCCAAGAGTTTTGAAAGTACCTCCACCAACAACTCCCCATCAGCCAATACCAAAGGTAGTTCAGCCGATACCTGAGTCGTAATTTTTGGCAACTCCTGTTCTAAATTGTGGGCACGAATACTGCTGAGAGCCAAATCAACACATTCCAACAAAGGAAGCTGTTCCAAATTCCATTCAACTCGGCCACTTTCCAAATGAGATAAAGTTAAGAAATCTTGCACAAGATGACGCATTCTATCAGCATCTGCTAAGGCAGTTTCCAGCATCACCTGACGCAATTCTGCAGGCATATCAGGCTCTTGACTCAAACTTTCGAGGCAAACTTGGATAGTAGAAAGAGGAGTACGCAGTTCATGGCCAGTAATCGCAATTAAATTACTACGAGTACGGTCAAGAGCCTCTAGTTGTTGATTTAATTCCTCTAAGTGGGTATAAGTTTCAGCTTGAATTAGAGTTATACCTAATTGAGTAGCGATCGCTTCTACTAAATCTAATTGTTCTTCAGACCAGTTATGAGGACATGAACCACAATTATGTAATTCGACCATACCTAACATCCGTCCCTGATAGAGCAATGGCACCATCAACCAACTAGCAATCTCCCATTGAGATATTAGGGCCTGATGCAGATTTTTCGCCTGAAGGTTAGGCACTTTTCCAAGTGAAGTTTCTGCAATTAAATTCTCAGGTAGTACTGTTGTATCTTCTATATAAAGTCGCTCTTGAGTTTCCACGACCTTCTGAAACAGAGGATTTCCCTTTAAAGGCCATTGCTCGCCCATAACAGACTTAACTGATGGACTTAAATATTCGTGTGTAATAGTTGCCCTTGTATCCAAAGCCCGACATTGATAAATTAAACATCGGCAGGCCGAAAGAGCTTCCCCCAATTCTTGCACTGCCACTTTAATAATCTCATCAGGATTTAGCGATCGCCTCATGGCAGTCGAGATAATATTTACCAAACGCTGTTTTTGCTCTTGGGCTGCGATTGATCGATAAGCTTTGAGTAACTTATATTGACCTGCCTGTAAATAAGTTACCAAACGTTCAGCAAAAGGGTCATTCAACTGACGATTCTGAATAACTGTCTTTGATGTTTTCTGTAAATTGTGGTGGCGACTAGAAGTAGATTTACCCTTGAGTGATTTTTTTCGCGTCCCGACATCAACATTGATGCCATAAATTTCTTGAGCTGCTTTGACCTTAAGCTTCAACTCTGGTCTATATTGAACTATCAGATTTAGCAGTAACGCAGCAGCATAGATACATACCTGGCGGTCAGAAGTCCATATACCTTCAAATCGACGTGCCTGATCCATTGCCAGGCGCTCATATGGTTCATTAGCTTGACGATCGCCACGACGCTCACTACAAACTAGACAACTTGAATACTGTTGACCAAGCACCACTAAATTCCATTCCCCACTCAAACTATCAGCAGAATCGAAGGCCACGGTTTCGTGACACTCTGAAGAGTTTTTAAATTCGGTTTCCGGTGCTGCTAATACATATAATTGATTAGTCAGTTTTGCAATTCGTCGATAACGGTGAGCTTCTTGGCGATAAAAACGCTCCTGCTGAAAAGTTGCAATTACCAGAGGTTGATCCGACCCAGCTAACACCTGGTCTTCCATTGCATGAGAGAGGGCCGTCAGGGATGACTTAAAATAAATTTGTGGTCTTAACTGGGGAACCTCTTGCACCAGTTCTGCCAATAAGGTTTTAGCGATGGTCATCTGGCGGTTAATATTTACCCCTGTGTACTACTAACCTCAAATATACATCTTTGTTGATTACAATCAAGCAGAGGCTTTTGGAGCTTAGTTTTGTTCGATCCCCCAAATTATAATTTTCTTAAAATAACTTGCTATTAGTCATTAGTTTTTATGAAACAGACCAATAACAAGTTTTTGACATTTTATTACTTTTATGCTATTAGATTTAATTTATTCCAGCCTAATCGCGAGTTTCACCACTGGAACCAAACTCAGAATTATAGATAGCATCCAACTGTTGACGAGCTTCTTGTACATTGACAGACCGCATTACCAACAAAGGTTCATCAATAAAATTCCCAGATTCATCTAAGAGTTCTGGGTGTGCAGCCATACGAGACTTAGAAATAGATTCACCAGAAGACCAACCTTGATTTATTGGTCTAGATTGGGACTCAAGTCCGACAGTTAACAAACTACGGATTAAATTACGAACAGCCAAAACAGCAATAGTAGTGAAGGCTAAGATATAAAGCAGGTGTAACATAATATTCTCCTCAAGGCCAAACAGCCATTCAGCAAATTTTAAAATTTTTTAAACAGTTTTCTCGTTTTTTCTTTTTGACCCTGGGTCGGTTGTATAACGATAATAGGCTGTTTATCAAGCAAATAAATATTTAAGACAGCAAGCCGTGCTTAATATTCGGTATGTTCGGCGGGTTAAGGCGGCGGACATATGTTAGCTTGGCTTGGCTTGGCGAGCAAGAAGACTTTTTCCCGCCTCACCCACCCTAAATAGGCACTTAACCTTTCTTGAACAAACATTTCCTAAATTTCACCAAGATGAAATTTATCTTATTATCATTTCTAACTAACAGAGTCTTGTCACTATCAATTAGCAGCTATTAACTTCAAAACTGTTTTTTAAAAGAAAGTTGATTTTCTTGACTTAGGACATAAGCCATCGTTGAGCTCAAATTTGATGTTGATTTTACATTCTATCTAGATTGCTCTTTGCGAAACCGCATAGATACTTGCCAACATTCGGTTAATAGTTGATGCCAAGGCATCAGCACTGCAGTCTCTACCCCAACTTCACATCCAGTTGCTTGAAAAAGAGTTTGCGATGTGCTCACTTCCTGTTGAGCTTGTTTGACCCTACTAAGTAAGTCTAATTGCTCATTACTACTCAGGAAAGGAATTTCTTCTCTCTCTAATAACTGACGCGATCGCTCAAACCAATACTACTGAAAATCCTCTAACAGAGGTTGCAATACCGCCTTAAGTAAGTCTGGTTCGGGCAATCTGTGGTTTAGCATCTTTCTAAATTGATTTATTATTCTGCTCCTATATTAACACTCTTTACATTTTTTAACATTTTTCTTAACAAATGTTGAAAATTTTTCTAGGAATAATTTTCAAAGAGCAGGAATAAGGATTACAGACTCAAATTAGTAAACTCCTTGAAGAAGGCAGAAGGCAGCTATGCTGTTTGCTCCGCATTCCGTAGGAAAGGCGTGATGTGAAAATTGCATAGGGATTCTAACCCTAAACAATTTTAAGCACTCCAGTTGACGGTGGGGTATTAA
>JBARXI010000825.1:0-11092 GCA_049647275.1 Microcoleaceae cyanobacterium | reverse complement strand
TATAGAACCCATTTGGTATCTATGCGCTCGCCAACCTCTTGAGCAATAGTCGAATAAAACAAAGGTTAATCTAGGCAGTAGCATTTTCCAGGGTTCTTTTCCTACCGAATGCTCCGCAAACAAAATTTTTAGTCAAACTCTTACACCTTTCCATCGAGGAGTTTGTTCTTTCAATCACCCACCAGGCTTTGACCGGAACAAATCCTGTTTTTCCTTCCTGTTTTTTCTGAGTTTTTGATAGTTTTGGTGATAGTTTTAATCGAATCTTGGCCATAATCCCTGGCTCAACTTTCTCTAACTCCTGTGTGATTTTTTCGCTCTTGATATCCATGGTCAAGCAAAATAGTAATTTTAGGAATGTTTACAGGTTTAGACTTAAAGTAATCAATGTTGTCAGACAACATTTCAATTAACCCCATATCATCAGAAACTGATGCTTTGGTACAATGGACAAAAAAGCGGATGCGACCTGCCCGCCGTCTCACGGCGTGCAGCACGCGCACCAAGCAGGAAAGCCGAGACTATCTACTGCTAGATGTCTCTTAATTCCATTAGTTGCCTGATAAAAACAGAATCATGATTGACTTGACACTAGCATTACAGGTATTTTTTACTGCCTGTGAATCAATAATAATTAAAGTTGTCCATTTAATTTTTTTTTTACCTGTTGGCGTACTCCCGCTGTGTAAAACATCTCTAATATTCTCAATTACTCCTTGAGAGCGCCACTGTTTGTAATGCCAAAAAACTGTGGAATAAGGAGGTAAATATGCAGGGCAAATCGCACCAATTACAACCATTCTTAAGTTGGTAGAGGACACCATCGAGTATTTGCCTTTTAGTCCCCGATCGTTGGACAAGTTTTCTTCTTTTTTGGTAATAACGGTTGAATCAAAACCCATTCTTTATCTGTCAAACTGCTTGAATATGGCATTTACCCAAATCTTAGTTATAATAATTGGCGTTGGCGGAGCCTAGCGGCAGCTATATCGCTACTTAGTATAAGCTTGGACGGAAAAGATACGTTTAGGGGTTCTATATCTATAGTTCTCGCTTTTCCTCCTGATTCAATTACTAGATTTATAGAAGGAGTCTGGTATTTGGTGATATTACAACGACTACGACCACCTGAATAATATTTGTTTGAACCTAAACGACGTAAAATAATTAGGACTTACGCACCTGCAACGTATTTCCGTCATTGCGACCGACAGGGTTTGCGGAGCAGTCCGGAACGGATAGCAATCTCAAATCCTAGTTTTTCGTACCTAATGCGTAAGTCCTGATAATATCAAAATAAACAGATGTGCCGTCTGGAGAAGCTAATTTTTGAGATTGATAATAAATTTATTCTGTTTGAGAACAATTACTTGAATTTCGCAAAATATATCCAGAGCTAGGAATCGTATTTTGACTTAATACTTGCTCTAAATATATTCCCAAACCTAATAAAATAGTAATGGAGGCAAATATTGTTATACCAAATTTTTATGAAGCTGCATATAAATAGAGCTTCAAAAAGCATTGCCCCGCTTAAGTTTATTCTGTGCAACTTCACATTAAATTGATATTAGCTTACTTAAAAATTGTTTCATAATCTTACTAATAATTGGGTAAAACGGCCTTTTTCCCCTACAATTATCGACTCTTATAGCTAAATACTGAATAATACCGATGCTACAGAATTTGATCTTATATCAGGAAACGCAACTCAAAACCAACACCAGACAAGGAGTGTGGGTAATGTATATAAATTAAAATCTAAATCCTACTTGACTAAACCTAAAAATAAATTACAGTTGCTCAACCAAAGAATAATCAGCAATATTTTTCAATCCTACCTGCTCTAATAAATCTCTCCACTCCTTGGCTAAGGCAGTATTATTAGGTTGAGCCTGCTTGGCTGACATCAAAATATCCAGAGTATCATACCAAATTCCTGAACCTGCATACAGAGTAGCCTTTGCAATGGGATCTGAATTTGCCTCAGCACCAGTGGGAATTTCCACTCGCTTGATCCAAGCACGAACGCCATAATTATCAGGTCGCAGTACACCATCGGGTTTAACGGGAGCGAAAAACCAAAGGTAGTTTTTGCCAATTTCCAGTTCTGGTGCTTCCGGTGGGAGAGTAAACCTGACAAGACCTTCCTGACCAGAAACTTCTAATCTGGTTTGGTAAATGGTATTGCGCTCTTCATCTTGCAAGCTAAAAAATACTTGCCTTGCAGACATTTCAGGCATATAAATAAATATTGTCGGCCGTGCAGATATAGTTCTGGCGTGATTGGTTTCTGGTATTAGAGGGATGAGGATTTTATTATTATTAGAAATAGGGTTGTTAAGATTACCTGGATTACGAGTTCCTCCACTACTGGTAGAATCACTAGGAGTTGATTCACCGGGAGGCTCAAATTGTGTCTCTCCGCGGATGCCACCACCTGTTGAATTTTCAGGAGCCGGCTCGCCAGGAGGTGTAAAAGTGACATTACCTCGAGTGGCACCACTTTTTGAGCTTTTAGACGCTCCATCTCCAGTTCCATTGAATCTTGTTCTGCCACGAGTACCCCCAGCCGATCCGTTTTTAGGTGCATCGTCCCCTGGAGGATCAAATTCAACACTAAGGAGAAAATAGGGGTGTAAGGGGTGATTTATTACTAGGGATTGGCCATAAACTGGATAATTCATGCCTAGTCCGATCGCTGCCGCAGCGATTGCACTCTGTACTGTTCTATTGCCAATGAGTTTGTATAATAAATTCATAATAATTCTATCTGGGAGTAGATTCACACTAATTACTAATATAGCAATCCTAAATGATTTGTGAAAAATTTAGATGTATTTATTTTGTCTTCTACCTACCACCTAATACCTAACACCTACCACCTACCACCACCAACAATTTATAACTGAAACAGGATTGCTATATCTTAGATTATATTACCAAAATAAAGTATAAAAACAAACTGTAAATATACAATTATTTTAATTTTGGATGAATAGATTTTTCTTGATAAAGTAATTTTAAATTTTGACTGGTAACTAGTGATTTCAATAACTAAAGGATATTAAAAAAAGGTAAACATCAGTAAAAACCCGGATATATTCTGCTTTTTTAATCATAATCAATTAACTCAAGCGAGATATTTAAGTATATTCATCAAGAAAGAGTACTGACTTTACTAAATTCTGATACGGAAAAATTAAACAGTTTTTTTTATAGATAAATTCCACAACTTCCTTGGTCAAAAAAGATAGCTAAAATGGTCTGATTTCTACAGAAAAATTAAATCCCTCGTCTTGTAAGCTTTTCTCTGGGGAGTCAACATCAGTTAACGGAATACCCCAATCAAATCTAGCCCTGATTTTTTCTCCATACTGCCAACGCAACCCTACACCCACTGAGAATAGAGTTTCTGAATCTATGCCAAACTCACCCTGATTGTTCCAAGCTTTACCAAAATCCACAAACGGTGTTAACTTTAAAACTCCTTTGCCATTTTCCGTGCGTAAAATAGTATAGCGAAACTCTACTGCAGTAAATACCGTATTATCACGGAGAAGTTGATCTTGACGATAACCTCGTACTGTTTCACCCCCCCCCAAACCTGCTTGCTCAAGGGGCACTAATTCCTCTGAGGCAAATTGTATCTCACCACGCAATAGAAACTCTATATTTTGTCCCACTAAGCGCAACCACTGGGCCTGACCGCGCCAGGCCAAATACTCACTATCTGGCCCATCTTCATTAGTTGTAGCTTCTAACTGGTCTAGCCCCATACTCAATTGCGATCGCGCTGAAAATACCTGTCTTGGGCCACGCTTAGTATATTCTTGAAAAAAACGAATTATCGACAGTCGCGTTTTACCATTTTCATCAGCACCCCTAGACAAAGGAAAACCGACGCCCAAAATTGATGTATCGCTCTCTCGCCTGGCTAAAGTTAGTCCTAAAGTTAACTCTTGGGCGGGAGTCAAAATCACAGGCTGACGATACCGCAACTCATAAGTACGACTGTTGGCTTCAATATCAAGGTCTTCAAAAGGAAATTCAACTACTTGGCTATCAGTAGAGTTGAAGTAGAAACTGAGAGTGCCATCGTGAGCATTCAGAGGAGAAGTATAAATGAAATCTACAACATTACTGCCCTCTGTATTACTGTAAACAGCACTTAAACTATCTCCTTTCCCCAACAAGTTAGCTTCTGTTATTCCCACCCCCCTCTCAAAACTTCCTACACTGGGAGAACGACTGTTGTTAAAAAACACATTTACACTAAAAGTGTCAGCAGTTTCATAACTAACATTAAGGAAACTCTGTCCAGGGCGAGAGCCTTGGGAAAGTTCAGCAGAGACAGTTTCGATCAAAGGGTCAAGTTGCAGCAGTTGTAATGCTTCAAGTAAGCGGTTTTGATTGAGTGGTTTTTTTGTGGCAAGTCTGAGGCGAGAACGGACATAATTAGGTTTGAGACTGCCCGATCCAGTAATATTAATCTCTTCGACTTCTCCCTCAATGACTTGGATCTTGACAATACTTCCTTGGAGTTGTTGAGGAGGAATCAAAGCACCTGATGTAATGTAGCCATTTTCAATATAATGATTTGTGACTGCAGAGCGAGCAGCAAGTAATTCGATGAAGGTAATAGGACGATTTGTAAAAGATTCTGTGACTTGAGCTAATTCTGCATCACTGAAAGCAGTATTGCCCTGAAATACGAACTTTTGTACTGTTATTTTCTCTGAAGATTGGGGTAAATCCTCTGGGGAGGTGGGAGCAGGTAGGGGAGGGGGAAGTAGTTGTTCTAGAGGTGGTAAAATATTTGGTAATGGAGTAGTAGAAGGAAGAGAGTTGGGAAAGGAAGATTGGGCATTTACAGCAGATGTAAAGGCAAATATCAAACTAACTTTTAGCCATAGGGTAAGAATAATAAAGTGTAAGTTATCGGAGTTAAGCATTAAAAATAGGAGCAAAAAGTGAGAGTTAGATTACAGGAAAGTATAAACAAACAATCTCATTTTATCCATGTACTAGAGGATAGATAATACAGGAGTTGCCAATATAAGAGTCTATCTCGCGACTATGAAAATGCTATAATTATGTAGTTCAGCTACAAATCATAAACAATTGTATATTCCTTGTTGCCTGACGGAGCAGATGAGCTGTTGCCTCCCCCAAAAATTGGATATATGGTTTAAATGCGCTGGCAGCTTATACCGTTTCACCGAAGTCAGAAGTCAGAAGTCAGAAGCGAGTGTGTAATTGGTCGGTCTCCTTTCCTCCGTCAATGCTACGCAAACGGAATGTTTCACACACTTCACTACAGTCAGAAGTTAAATTTGATAGGCTAAAAATTTTTACAATACAATAGTTTCAGGTCATTATTTGACATTTGAATGAGCGAAACTATTTGTGACATTATTAATTAAAGTGAATTAGTATGACTTACCTCTTGAATTTGGTAAGAAATCTCAGCCTACCTTGTCTACCCCCTCTAAACCTTATACCATTTAAAAAAAAGAATGTTATGAATAATTTGGATGATTAAAAGACACGTACAGGAGATGTACCTTTGACTAAAAAGATAAGTTCCGAGCTAAAAAATGATATTGAAGCAATTCATTCTGACTCCTGACTCCTGACTCGGTGAATTCTAAGAAATAGCCTAGCTATTTTTAGCAAATATTTATCGCAAATATTTATCAAAGTGGTATTATACCCCCTATTCGTTTCTTCATAACCAGTTTCCCACCAAAATAAAAGATGCCCAAAAATAAGGATGATTGTATTGTGGCTTTTTCATTAAACTTAGTTGAGCTTGGCGGAGAGCTTCTGCTTTCGTTAGATTGAGTTCAGACTTAGCAGTAAGCAGTCGGTAGAAATTAATCATCAACTCAGCCGTAGACAAATCGTCCACAGACCACAATGTAGCTAGGGTGCTGCGGGCACCAGAACGCAAGGCTAATCCAGCTAAACCCAAGGCAGCTCTACTATCTCCGGCTGCAGTTTGACAGGCACTGAGTACCAATAATTCTATGGGATCGCGATTTTGTTCTTGTAATAGTCTGCCAAATTCTTTGACCTGAATGCGAGTATCCCAGGTTAATAAAAAGGTTTCTTCTGGGTTAGAACTAAATTGACCGTGGGTAGCTAGATGAACTAGACTGAAGGGTTTGGCTTCGATCTTTTTTTGGAAGGCAAGGCGAGTAAAGTTGTTGTTTAACAATACAGTTTCTGAGTCTATTTCCTGAGCAATTCCTTTGAGTTCAATTTCTACTCCTGGTAGGGGAGAAAAGCCTTGACGAGCTTCGGTGAGACCCATCATTAAAGCTTTTATTTGTTGACGTTTTAGCCCCTCTGGAAATAGTTGCAAGCCTTGGCTAAGGGCGATGCTATAGTTCTCAATTAGATATTGTTGACCGTCGTATAGACTTGCCATTGGTATATTTCGCAGATAGTCATCGAGAACAAATACTAGGGTTTTGACCTTGTTGGCAGTTAAATCTGCTTCTGCTGGTTGGATTAGCCAGTTGTATACTTTTTGAGATAGGCGTAGTCTTTCTGTTTGAGAAAATCCAACGTAGAAAGAAGAGTATAATTGTTCAAGAGTGCTTTGTATTTCCTCTTTTGGTAGTGGGGTGCTGTAGTGGCGCAGTGGGCGGTTGGGTAGGGATAGGATAACTTCGAGACGATCGCTCAAAATAATTGGATATAGTACTGCTGCGGTGGAGTCTATTTGGTCAAGTTGCACTGGCTTTGTTTCTAAACAAGCTTCTCGGAAAAAGTTATCTAGTTCGGCTAGTTGTAAAGCTTCAACTGCTTTTAGAGCACGGGCGATATTCTGTTGACTGTCATAGTTGTTTTCAGTGGGAGTTTGGAGGAGCAAACTAATAAATTCCCGATAGATGGGTTCAATATTTTGCCTGAAGTTAAGCTGTACTGTTGGGTTGACTGCAACTATGTCACTTCTTAATGAGTTGAGGGCGTTGTATGCGCTTTGATATGCTGTGATAGCTGCAGTGCTTTTTCCCTGTTGGCGGAAAATTCGACCGAGTTGCCAGGATGTACGAGCGATTAAATCTTCAGCACTAATGGTTTGACTGATTTTTAGGGCTTTCTGAGTTAGGGTTTCACTTTGCTGCCACTGTTGGTGTTGTTCGTAGAGATGTCCGAGTTGATTTATGGCATAAGCTTCGGCTTGTGGGTCTTGTAGTTGTTTTGCTTGTGCTATTGTTTTTGCTAGGAGAGTTGCAATATCTCGGCTGGAAATTTGAATGGTTGCTCCATCTGAGTTTATTGGCTGTGACTTTTGCTCTTGTGTTATTTGCATTAAGGTTTTGGCTAAGTTGATTTTGGCATAGATTGTATCTCGACTCAGGGGTAGGGTATCGATAAGAGATGGAATTTGAGGCAGGAGTTGCTGTACTATTTGCCATTGTTTTGTTTCAACTACTAGTCTGAGTTGGTTGAGCCTGGTTTGTACATGAATTAATGAGTTTTGCGTATTTGCTGCTAGGCGTGCAGCTTCTTGATAGTAATCTAAGGCTACATCAGGTTGTTTTAAGTCACCGGCTAGATTCCCTAGACTGAAAAGAGTGGCGCTGATAGCATCTGGAGAGTCAAGTTTTTTAGCGATCGCCCAACTTTGTTCTAGAGTTGTTTTAGACTCTATTAGCTCTCCGATTAACTGTAGCGCTACTCCTAGACTGCGTAACCCATCTACTTTTAGCTGAGAGTCTGGCATTGCTTGCAGTTTTTGGTTAACTTGTTTTAATATAGTTCTAGAGCGTCGATACTGTCCTAAGATTTTCAGGGCTTGAGCTTGATTTATTTGACTGCCTAATTGTCCTTGAATATTTTCTGCTTGAATGTAAGCTATTTCTGCTTTTTGCCATATTTCTAGGGCAGCTTCAGTGTTTCCCATTGACAATTCTAGGTTGCCTAGAGTATTCAATGCTTGAGCTAAGATGGCAGTTTTTTGTTTATCAAGTATTCTATAGTTTTGCAATATTTTTAGGCTATTAGTTATCGCTGTTTTTGCTTTTTTCCATTCTCCTAATGCCTGATAAGCGGTGGATAGATAGTTTAAGGTTTGAGCTTGATTGATGAATTTTCTTTTTGTTTCATAACTTTTAATGGCTTGTTTCCACTGATTGATAGCTTCTAAAAATTGACCTTTTTTATAAAAAATTTTACCTGTTTGTTCTGGATTTTTTGTTAAATCTTGAGCGATACTTTCTTGGGCAATGCCAATAAAATTGTCTGAGTAAAATGTTGGCAAAATAATTATAATTATCAAAAGCATTAGTAAAAATAATGCTATTTTAATGTATTGTTTGAATAGGAATTTTTGTAATAATTCTATCATTGATAGTTCTCGTTTTAAGATTTTTTCACTTAAACTAAAGGGATAATAAATTTCCTGTTGCCTTCTGGATATGTTACCTGGTCTGAACAACTAATTTAGGTGGTGGTGCAGCCGTAATGGTACAGTACGGAGAGGAGTGTGGGAGGTGTGGGAGGTGTGGGAGTAGGGGAGAAATTAAAAAAAATATATTTTCACCATTACGGCTACAGGACGACCCTAATTTACCACTGCATACATAAAAGCTTATAAGCACCTACGCAGAATTGATTACCTAATCTAATTTCCTGTAACCCTTGCAGTAAAAAGGTTTCTGTTTTGGAAAATTTGTAATTAATTTTGTTTCCCTGCTTAACTAATAGACATCTCCGAAAAAAAACAAGTTCTGATATAATAATACAAAAATATATTTAGGATCAACAAATTATGACCAGTATACTTGAACATATTCAGAATCATCCCCAACAAGCACAGCGTTTATTAGGTATCAAGTATGAACAGCTATAACAAGTATTAAAACCAGCAATAAAAAGACACAATAATCAACAGGAATTAGCCTCAAAAAAACAAGTCATAATTATTGCAAGTGGTGGTGGTCGGCGACCCAAATTATCTCCATCGGAACAAATCATTTTAACCATGACATATTTAAGACATTTGACGACATTTTAACTAAAATGAAATTCAATTTAGATTGGTGAAAATATTTCGGGTAGCTCAAGAAAGATTTAGATGAAATTCCCACAAATATGAACAAATAATCCTGACCGAAAAAATAGACTTGATACAAGCCCCCGGATTTATCCGTGGAGAGCCAAAAATTTTTTCCTTATTTCAAGCCCCTTGATTTATCGATGGGTTTGACTGATAACTGATAACTGATAACTGATAACTGATAACTGAAATGACTATTTGTGGCCTGGGCGTGATTAAGGATAGGTACATTTATTTGGCCGGAATCAACCCATTTTAAATAGATAAAAATTAGTTAACTTGAGCTGCCATTTTTGAGCCTATTAAAAATCAGGAAGTATCTATAATGCTGATTTTACCGAATAATTAAGGTTTAAAGCCTCTCCTTGGCTGCGCCACGAGCTGTCGCTCTACAAGGGGAAAGCGGTCGATCTTCGGAGCGAACCGTAGGGTGGGATGGCGTTCGCGAAGCGTCCCGGAGGGAACGGTCTCCTCGCCATATCCAATCGACCAAGAGACAAGAAAAAATTTTCTTTTTAGTCAATCCAATCCGTTTCAAGGAGAGGTAATTATTAATTGTTAATTATTAATTATTAATTGTTGAATACTATTTGAGACAATTATTTTTAATGATAAGCTTGTTTATTACAGATTTTTTAACATTTTTTCTTGATTATTTACGATTTGAACTAATATTAATGCTCCTATTCTTAATCTGACTATTCCACATATTGTTAACATGACTTTTTGATAAATTTATTCTTTTAACCTAAATCTTTCTCTAGCTACTCCAAATATTTTATCGATCTAATTCAATATTCTACAAATATTATTTTTCTTGAGTGCTTCTTACATTCGCCATGCGACGGCGCAATTTTGCACTCGCTTTTTGGCTTTTTTCCTGTTCTCTTCTTTTAATTATTGTGACAAGTTTTGATTTTTTTGTTTCTTTTTAAGTGTATTTGTACCTAATTGTCTGTAATTCATCTTTTTGATTTTATCTGATTTTCTATTTTGGAGATGTCTATTAATTTGAACGCAAAAAATCTTGACAATTAATCGGTTGATACCAATTATGATTTGACCTTACTGCTACCAACTCAACTGTACCATCAGTCTGTCTCATCCACCCTGTGGCTTCTGCTAATAATTTTATAGATGGAATTGCTCTGAGAGTAGGAGCAATTTTTGCCGTATCTGAAACGGTATAATCTTGTAAATCTTGCCACAGTGTTTGACCGCGTAGGAGAGCGTTCGGATCTTCAGGCAACCCACCCCTGCCAGTATAAGTGAAAGAACTACCTTCATCCGCAGCACAACCAGAAACCACAAGTTGAGCTAGATTTGTTCTTTGTTCGGGTAAAGGCGCAGTAGCAAAACTGGGGTCAACTTCAGGATTATTAATTGAGACTGTACCAGAAACTCCCAAACCCGAACTGGCAGTTATGTCGCTATCAGCAGACAGAAAAATACCTTGAGTATTAATGTTAATACTCCCTCCTGTACCTTGAAGAGTATTAGCTGTGATATCACTATTTTCTAAAGCAGTGATGTTATCAGCATTGATAATAATATTGCCACCACTACCACTACCTTCTGTAGTTGCTGAAATTTGACTACCGCTACGAAGTTGAATAGATTCTTCGACGCTTAGGTTAATATTACCACCATTTCCCGCTTCAGTGGTAGCAGCGATTTTGCCTCCTTCGGATAAAGATATTGAGTTAGCATTAATTTCTAAACTTCCAGCATTGCCAGTACCATCATATTCGACAGTTACCAATCCCCCATAAGTGACAATCAAACGATTTGTATTAATAGTTAGTGTACCTACATCTCCTTGTGGCAGTGCAGGAAAAGAAAACAACTCTTGAAGCATTTCACTTGCCTCAAATACACTAGAAGAAATCTCAGACGGGTCGCTACCATCGCGCTTGTTTGTACCACTAACTAATAGAAAGTCAGAAGCATTGATTGTCACATCACCTGCATTTCCACTACCATTAACTACAGAACGAACTTTTGCTCCATCTCTAA
>JBARXI010000824.1:0-9749 GCA_049647275.1 Microcoleaceae cyanobacterium | reverse complement strand
TTGCATAAATCAATCAAAGAAATCTTTTTCGTCAATCTTATCTGTTTTTACCAGAGGTAATTATTAATGATTAATTTTTGAACATCAGGCTTGCTGCAGACTAGCCTCGTCGATGGGTAAATGAGGTGCTTACCTTGGTCTCCTCAAAATTATTTCTGATTTTTTTGCATAACTGGTTTCCACCCAGAAATATATACTCTTGTATCTGGAAAATCTTGGCCCTAGTCAGAAATAAAACTCAAAAATCAGAGATGTTTGAACCTGGTCAATTTTCCAGAATCAAACATTTACAGGAAAAAAATTATGTTATTTTGGCTAACATTCATTCAATCATTATCATCAATTTCCACTCAGGAAATTACGCTCGATGAAGCACTACCTAAACCCAAAGAACTTGTTTTATCGAAAAATGTATGTATACAACCAACACTCGCTCAGTTACCCCAAAATAATACCACTTTTATCCTGGGAGGAACTGCTGCCGGAGTAGTAGGAATTATCTTCTTATTACTATTAGGATTTTGGGCTTATACAAGAGTTTATCAAATTACTCCTAATAACGAAGCTTTTGTCAGAACAGGTGGCTTTTTAGCAAAGAAAAATTCTGTAATTTTATATGGTGGCTGTGTAGTATTGCCTGGTTTTCACGAACTTACTAGAGTTCCGATGCGAGAGATTTCTATTGACGTAGAACGTACTGGAAATTTAGCAGTGAGAACTCAAGATTATCTTCGGGCAAATATGCGGGTAACTTTTTATGTCTGCATAAATGCTGACGAACAAGATGTAAAAACTGCTGCATCTAGACTATCAAAACAAGGAAAAATTTCTCCAGAAGATATTAAAGATGCTTTAGAAAAACGGGCTGATGATGCAATTCGAGCAGCAGCAAAGAAAAAGATATTAGCAGAAATTGATTCTGACAAACTAGGGTTTGCCGATGAAGTTTTTAATCTGATTCAACCAGACCTAAAAAAAGTTGGTTTGACGCTAAATAATATTGCCATTTCCGAAATCGAAGAAAGTGACACTTATGATACTAATAACTTTTTTGATGCTCAAGGTGTCAAACTACGCACCGAAACAATTCAAAAATCAATCAAAGAAAAACAAGAAGTAGAACTAATAACAGAGCAAGAACGAAAAGAGTTAGAATTAAACACCCAAGTAGCAATTAAACAAAAAGAATTAGCCGCCAGAAAACAATCCCTAGAAATCGAAAAAGAACAAGAAACAGCTCTCCTAGAACAACAACTAGAATTAGAGTCCTTAAGAGCACAAAGAGCCAGAGAAATTCAAGAATCAAAAGATATTGAAGCTGCCAACGAACAACGAAACAGGATATTGCAGACAAAAGCAATTGAAGCAGAAGAAATCAAGAAAAAATTAGCAGTTCAACAAAGTCAAATAGAAGCAGATATTGCCCTAGAAGAACAACAGAAAAAACTAAAAATTGCTCAAGCATTACAAAAACAAGAATCAGAAATGGCAGAAATAACTCGCCAACAAATGGTTGATTCAAATCGCTTTCAAGCTCAATTAGCAGTTCAACAAAGTCAAATAGAAGCAGATATCGCCCTAGAAGAACAAACTAAAAAACTCAAAGTTACTCAAGCATTACAAAAACAAGAGTCAGAAATGGCAGAAATAACTCGCCAACAAATGATTGATTCAAATCGTCTTAAAGCTCAAGTGGAAGTAGCAGAAGCAGAAAGATTATCAAAAATTGCTCAAGAAGAAGCAGCCATAGCAATAGCCCAAAAAGAACAACAACGTTTAACAGCAGAAGCAGAAAGAGCAAAAGCAGAATCAGGAGTAACTACGGCAGCAGAAATAGAAAAAGCAGAAAGACAAAAAACTTTATCATTTATAATAGCTGAACAAGAAGCAGAAAAACGTCGTATTGCCGAACAAAATGTTGTAGAAATTGATGTTTTTCGCCGGAAAAGACAAGCAGAAATTTCCAGAGAAGCAGCAGATTTAGAAGCAGAATCTTTGAGAACTTTGGCAGCAGCAAATCGTGACAAAGATTTAGCTGAAGCTGAAGGAATTGAGGCAAAGGTAGAGGCTGAAAATGCAGTTAGTGATGCCAACAGAACAGCACAAATTATTACGGCATTAGCACCTAACCTCATAGATAAATTACCAGAAATAGTCAAAGCACTAGCACCCCAACCAGGAATTTTAGGAGATGCAAAAATTTATGCTTTTCCTGGTGCAAATGGCAACAATGGTAATAGCGCTCAAGAAATTAGTAAATTGATGTTATCTACCAGTGGTTTAACATTAATAAATTCTTTGTTAGATGAAGGTAAACTAGAAGGATTAATTACAAAAGTTACTCAATTAGTTCGTAGCAATAATGGAGCAATGTCAGAACTTTTAGACAGTTCAGTAGATACAATTAAAACTACTACCCAAAAATCAAACTTAGAAACAGCGATCGCTCCACCAAATCCATCTATAAAAGAAGTAAATAACACATTAAATTCAGCCAATAAAAGAACTACTATCGTCACACCACCCCCACCACCTAAATCAGTTTAAAAATCCCCGAACAATTAATAATGAATAATTAAATAATTAATAATTAAAGAATTCAGGTTAAAAGCCGACCCTAATAATGAATAATTAATAATTGAGTCGCGTATGTCTCTTGAGATAGTCTCCGCTCAATTATTAATGCTCCGGCGAGCGATAATTATTAATTGTTTTCCATTTGTCATGCACTTGCAAACGGCACCTCGTCACATGAAAATTGTTAATTGTTAATTATTCAGCAGAGGTAATTATTAATTGTTTTCCGTTTGTCATGCACTTGCATTCGGCTGTCGCCGATCTGAAAATTGTTAATTGTTAATTGCTGAATTAAAACCTACATTCGACATTTCAAAGCTTAGTATAAAGCGGAAGTCGTCAATAGTCAGGAGAGAATGATCGTCGCTAATTGTCTAGTTCAATTCAGCAAGCCATTGTGAATTGAAACCTTCTAATTTAGCTCCCTTTAATTTAAATCAAGGTGATTTATAGAGTATAAATACCAGAGCAACAAAGCTGATTTTTGTGCTACTTTTTCTATTACAAATTGACTTGCCGAATGTGAGTTAAAAAAGCACTTTACTTTTGACTTGTAAATGTTGACTTTTGACTTACCGACTAATTATCCTCTTAATTTGATACCCTAACTAAAATGGTCTTGGGAGTAGCGAAAAGCAGTGGATATAGTTATTGGACGCGGAAAAACAGCTCGTAGAGCTTACGGAATCGATGAAATTGCCCTAGTTCCTGGACAACGTACACTCGATCCAAATTTGACAGATACTAGATGGAGTATTGGTGGCATTGAGAGAGAAGTTCCAATTATTGCTAGTGCAATGGATGGAGTAGTGGATGTCCAAATGGCTGTTCTCTTATCTGAGTTAGGTTCTATGGGAGTTCTCAACTTAGAAGGTATTCAAACTCGCTATGCCGAACCAGTACCAATATTAGAAAAAATTAGCTCCGTGGGCAAAGAAGAATTTGTGGCCCTGATGCAGGAACTTTATGCAGTACCCATTCAACCAGAATTAATTTCCCAAAGGATTAAGCAAATTAAAAGCCAAGGTGGCATTGCAGCAGTAAGTGCAACACCAGCAGGAGCCTTAAAATATGGCAAAGTAGTCGCCGAAGCAGGAGCAGACTTATTTTTTGTCCAGGCAACAGTTGTTTCAACTGCATTTCTGTCACCCGAATCAGTACAAACTCTTGATTTGGTCCAGTTTTGTCAAGAAATGCCTATACCTGTGGTTTTGGGCAACTGCGTTACTTATGAAGTGGCCTTGAATTTGATGAAGGCAGGGGCAGCAGGTGTTTTAGTTGGTATTGGCCCTGGTGCAGCTTGTACGTCTCGTGGTGTTTTAGGTGTAGGAGTTCCCCAAGCAACAGCAGTGGCAGACTGTGCTGCTGCACGAAATGATTATTATCAACAAACAGGTAATTATATCCCAGTTATTGCCGATGGCGGTTTAATTACTGGTGGTGATATCTGCAAATGTATTGCTTGTGGTGCTGATGGAGTTATGATTGGCTCGCCTATAGCTAGAGCAGCAGAAGCTCCCGGTCGTAGTTATCATTGGGGAATGGCGACTCCTAGTCCAGTCTTGCCAAGAGGCACTCGGATTAAGGTCGGTACTACTGGAACTATCAAGAATATTCTTATTGGCCCAGCAAAACTAGATGATGGAACTCATAACCTACTTGGTGCTCTTAAGACTAGCATGGGAACTTTGGGAGCTAAAAATTTGAAGGAGATGCAACAGGTCGAAGTTATTATTGCTCCTTCATTGTTAACTGAGGGTAAAGTTTATCAAAAGGCCCAACAATTAGGTATGGGTAAGTAGATGTACTTAAGAAATTACCGAAAAGCGACGTTGAAGGCCCCCGTGTTTTAACCGGGGGATGAAAACAAGGGAGTCGTTTAGACTAGACAACTAAAGTAGTCCTGTGCTACTTTTATCAATAAAAAGTAAGCAGAACGCTAGGCATTGGCCTGAGCCGACTGTGTAGGGGCACTTTGACTTGTCCGACATCAGAATATATCTTTGGTCAGCTAAGAGTAGACGAAGCAACACGGATTTATCCTGTTGCGTAGTATCTACTTAGAATCTCTGTGACTTGAGTCCGGGGAGTAGTCAACTATACCCTTGACAACATTTATCAAATAGTTTCAAAATTTATAGATTATCCTGGAATTATCCAAAAGGAAATGTCACAATAGAGATGGCGGAGACGCATGTTTCCGTTCACTCCTCACACCACACTCCGCCCGGACTTTTTAGTTCGGGCGGTTCCTTTGATAGCTATAAGCTATATTATTTATGATTAATATCATGTCCTATAGCATCATTAGTGTATAAAGTAAAGTCACTATTGGATAAAATCCTTCTGCCTTCTGCATTCTGCTCTCTGCCTTCCTGCCATCAAAATGTTAGATCATGTCCGGATAATAGCGTGATAGAACTCCGTTCCGCTTACGCGATGAACAAAAAACTTTCTCCTCTTATTCTTCTTTTTTCTCCCCTTCTTCTTCCTTTTTCTTCCCGACTGACTCCTCGAGGTCGCCCTACCGACGGCGACCCTACCTGACTCCTCTGTGCTTATTTATAACTATTCAACCGGACATGATATAACATAATTTACTAGAGTATAAATACTTAGTGACCTAGGGAATCGCCTGTTTTATAGCACTACGCAAATAAGGCGCGGACATTTATAAATGCGGATGCGACCCCGCGCCGTTGCAGGGCGCAAGCGGTCGCGCATGCTCCGCAACATGTACTTCGGAGCGAACCGTAGGGTGGGATAGCGAGGTGTCCTTTCCCTCCGGGACGCTACGCGTTTTGCTCCGCAACATGTACTTCGGAGCTAGGCGCAAGCGCAAACGCTTTTGTCCAATCGACTCCTGTGAGGGAACGCGCACCAAGCAGCTAAAACTTAGTCAGAGACTACTTCTGACTTCTGTACGGGTAATTTATAAATTACCCGTAGTCAGTAGGGGTAATTCATGAATTACCCCTAGGTGACTTGCGCGTAGCGCTATAGTAATACTTTTAATGTTACAAATTGACGTGCCGAATGTGAGATGTTAGCTTATTTTGACATCTCCAGGGGTTGAAACACCCACCGATTCTGTGGGAAATCCACCGCTAATGGGATAAATCCGCATTTGCTTAAAGTCTGAAGGACAAACTTCTAGACTCCTGGGCGTAAATCAAAAATTTAGCTGTGAGCTTACTTTCAGAGTGGTTTTACTCAAGATATTGGAGCAATAAATAGCTGCTGCATGCTGCATTACTTGCTTTGAGCCGTCGTAGGAAATTAATTCCCCGTCTCCTGTCCGCCGGAATCTCACCGCACTAGCTAGAGGTCATGGCCACAAACCTTGTTCTTACTCATATTTCAACCATTATAACAGACTTTGACTCCGCTTTATTACCCGCGCGTCGTTATTCAACCAGGGGATAAATCCGCCTGGCTAACTTCCTCCCGTCGTCTTTTATGTTTGTTGACCTTCATTCCAACAACAAATTAATTTGGTGTTGATTCGGTCGTGACACTACGATCAAAAATATGATACTCTGCTAAACTTGAAGCCATGTATATCTTGATTGATGGACATATGACCAAAGTATCCCTCAGCATACACTTTTTTCCAGATTTAATGCAGTAGAATACCAAAATTATGTGAGTATAAAATAAGTAGGTTGAGCTATAACCGATTTAAAGCTTCTGGAGAAGATTTAGGAGCGGGTTTGTAACCCCTCTCATAGTAGACTAAAGTCCCAATAGTCTTTGGTTTATCTCCGAAGCTATTCTCCAAAACTCAAACTATAGTTTTGGGAGATTGCTATCCTGACGCACTGCTCGGCAAATGCTTCTCTCACAACCTTCGAGTTTGGGTAAGTTCAATAGAACAGTTTAAGTACAAAGATAAATATAAGGATTACTAAGGAATGTCAGCAGCAACACCAGTTACCGATGCCACTTTCAAGCAGGAAGTGCTTGAAAGTGATGTACCAGTTTTAGTAGACTTCTGGGCTCCTTGGTGTGGGCCATGTCGGATGGTGGCTCCTGTGGTAGAGGAAATCTCACTGCAATACCAAGGAAAACTAAAAGTAGTCAAAGTTAACACTGATGAAAATCCTAATGTGGCAAGCCAATATGGGATTCGCAGTATTCCTACCCTGATGATATTTAAGGGAGGCCAAAGAGTTGATATGGTTGTTGGTGCTGTGCCCAAAACTACATTGGCTAACACCATAGAAAAACACCTAAATGAAGGCTAGTCAATATTAATTTCACTACTTAGCCGAGATTCGTGGTAATCTCGGAAAATTTTATTTATGGTGTAGATGAAAAGGCTTACCTAACCTAAGGCGTTAGCACTTTGCTACTTTGCTAAAGAAGCTAGTCGATCTTGGTTCGCTAGAAGCCAAGGTATAAGCAAGAAAATCGCTCTAGCGCCAAAGGTTGGGGTAAAAAATTAGATCAAAGTAAATATTATTAGTCGATTTATTAGTCGATAAATATAGCCGTTATCATATTAATGAGATACAGTATTTTTTCTCTCTATCTATAATTCCCTGTTCCCTAAAAATAAAAAAAATATAAATGCTTTATTTATAGTAAAAAACAAAGCGTAAATATTGAAAAAGTAAAAAATCTTTTCTGGCAACTTGATAATTTAAAATCTACAAAAATACTTAGAAAAAACTCAAACTAAAGGAGTAGAATCACTCAATGGATGATAAACAAGGAAGTCAATAGCTAAAGATTTTCTGCGAAAAAAAATATCTATAAAAGTATTGGAAAAAGTTAATGGCCTCAGATTTTGAGAAAACAACAGTTGAGTCCATTGAGGCAGAAGTGACTAAGTTAGTCAAGAATCTGCCTAACTTAAATTATGAAAAATGGATTGGGCGATCGCTATCCACGATAGTTAGGATGGCAGGAGAAGAGCTAGACCGCCTAGACTGGAAGATATTAGCAGCTTCCCTACAGGATATGGAAAAGGGATTTGAGATATTTTATCCCTATCGCCATATTCGCAAAATAACGATATTTGGTTCTGCACGAACATCCCCAGAAGCTCCCGAATATAAAATGGCAGTAGATTTTGCTCGTCGCATTACCGAGCAAGGTTTTATGGTAATGACAGGTGCAGGTGGTGGAATAATGCAAGCTGGTAATGAAGGTGCAGGGGCAGAAAAATCTTTCGGTTTAAATATTCAGTTACCTTTTGAACAAGAATCAAATCGTTTTATTGCAGGAGACCACAAACTAATTGATTTTAAATACTTTTTCACTCGCAAGCTATTTTTCCTCAAAGAAAGCGATGCTTTAGCTTTATTTCCTGGTGGTTTTGGCACTCTAGATGAAGGATTTGAAAGTTTAACATTAACACAAACAGGTAAATACGGTCCTGCTCCTCTGGTATTAATAGATTCTCCTGGTGGAAACTATTGGCACGACTGGAATGATTTTATTCATAAACAACTGCTGCGACGAGGTTTAATTAGTCCAGACGACCCAAGTTTATACACAATTACAGATGACCTAGAAGTAGCTTGTGAAGCGATCGCTGATTTCTACAGAGTGTATCACTCTAGTCGTTATGTGCGGGGAAAATTTATTATTCGTCTCAACTGTGAACTTTCAGAAACTGATGTAGAAAAATTGAATCAAGAATTTAGCGATATTCTCACTACAGGAAGAATTGAGAAAAGCCTTGCTTTACCAGAAGAGTCAGGAGATGAAACCACTAACCTACCGCGTTTAGTTATGCACTTCAACCAAAAGGATACAGGTAGACTGTATCAGATGATTGCTCAGATTAATCAAATGGGAACAGATACACCAGAATTTACTCATCCAGAACATAAGTAATGGCGTTGGTGAATTAGTGTATGATATTCATCTTAATTATTTAGGAGTCACCGAGTCAGTAGGGGTAATTCATGAATTACCCCGAGTCAGTAGGGGTAATTTCGTTCCGAATGCGGAGCTAACATCGAAAGCGGAGCATTCCGTAGGAAATTACCCGTACAGAAGCGAGTCGCCCCTACAGTCCAGTAGTCCAGTAGGGTGCGTTAGCGACAGCGTAACGCACCATCAATAGAATAAGCTATCTAATCAAGCGTAACGCACCATCAATAGAATAAGCGGTGCGTTACATTTCATTTTTCCTGACGGAATGCTCCGCAAACATGTCCCGCAGGGAAACGTACCCTACTATCTAATCAAGAAATCTCCTGCTTCTAACACTGGAGTATTTGTCAAAGTGGCAAATTGACCTCCACTGCCGAAACCTGCTTCGCTACCATTGGGGTTGTAGAACAAGTTACCATTTTCACTATAAACAATGACTGCATCAGAAGTTTCTGCTAGTTCATCATCAGTAACTGTGGCAAATTCTGTTGCAATGCTGAAACCTTCTCCAGACTGACTGTTGATAGCAGAAAAAGTTGTCTGGTCTAGGAGAATAATATCTTCCTGTGTTTGGGAAAAATCAGTAATTTCGTCTATACCTACGTCCTCTGTCTGAAATTCCTGATTTGTGTTAAAGATGAAGCGGTCAATACTTCCACCTCCTACAAGTCTGTCGTTTCCTGCTCCACCGTTGAGTCGATCGCGACCAATACCTCCTCGGAGAGTATCATCACCATCACCTCCTAATAAGACATCAAAACCGGGGCGACCTATTAATAAGTCATTACCAGATTGGCCAACTAGGCGATCTCGACCAAGACCTCCATTAAGAGTGTCGTTACCGCTACCACCATTGAGAGTGTCTCGGCCACCGTTACCTACTAATCTGTCATCGCCGCTGTTACCTTCGAGGCTGTCGTTTCCTCCTCTACCGTTGAGGCGATCGTTTCCTCCTCCTGTACTGAAAGTGTCGTCGTCATTACTACCATTGAGGGTTTCGTTTGGCTCTGGTGTGCTTTCTACAGTTACAGTAATATTTGCATTGTTGGATGCGGCACCTTCGTTGTCTCCTACGGTATATGGAATGGCTGTGGTTGTACCGAAAAACTCCGCTTCTGGTGTAAATGTGACATTGCCCGCATCATCTACTGCGTAAGTACCTTGCCCTGGTTGTGTGAGGGTAGTTTGTCGCCCATCGGTGTTGGGGTCAATGTCTACTGTGGTCAAGTCGAGGGTGCCGTCACTATCGCTGTCGTTGCTGGTGATGTTAAATGTGACTGCTT
>JBARXI010000823.1:0-6776 GCA_049647275.1 Microcoleaceae cyanobacterium | reverse complement strand
GCCATTCGCCCCTACGACTCCTCTGTGCTTATTTATAAGTATTCAACCGGACATGATATAAATCATCGATAAATCTATTTCTTAGTCATTATACCCCCCAAAATAATCTTATAGCAGAAGGCAGAAAGAAAAATATTGCGTTGTCTGAGTTTTAAGCTTTCGATCTATCCTAACCTTTCCTTCGACTGCTATAAAACTTTGGAAGATTGCTTCGATTATAATAAATATCTGGTGAAAAAGAATGTAGAGACGTTCCATGGAATTTCCCTACAAGGGTTTGAGAAAATAAATATTTAATTTATCGAGATTTCTAATAATTATTCTTACTAAGAAAAAACTTAATTTGATAGGCAAATCCAAGGCTATGAACATTTATAAAACATGGTTTTGGGGCGCTTGTCACCCCGTGAACTTCCAGAAGCAAGCTAAAGACTATCTCTAACAGCAATTTCCAACTTATCAATAACAGATAGAATTCCATATTCAGGCTGATACAAAACATCATCTTTAACTAGAATTAAATTATTAATTAATTGTTGACGCATAGCAGGTTTTTCTACTTCTATTGCGTGATTATAATCCCACAATTCCCAAGCAATTCCACCCAAGGCAATGATTTTTTTCCCAATTATACGAACCCCCAAAACAGCAGCAGTATTAGTACCAGTTTTAGCCAAAATTTTGCTAGCACCTTGTTTCGCTATTTTAGCTAGCATTTCATTTTTTACCCAATCTTGCTCTGTGGCAATTAGTTGTTTAATTTTTTGATTATTTTCAAGAGTTGATATTGACTTTAATGGCAAAGATAACTGATGATTTTTCCCATATTTGATAATAATTACAATCTCATTTAGATATTTTCGCCAATTTGTTTGATTGATATTGTACTTTTCGGGAACTGCATCTAAAGACTGCTCTATTTCCCACAAATATTTTTTCAGAGTTTCAAAAGCGATTTCTCGAATTTTAATATCTACTTGTTCTGGCTCTAATACTTTTTTAGCAAATAATTCTTGGAAATTTTCTATAAATTTAGTATTAAACTCTTGATTCGTTACCTTCCAATCAAATTCATTTTTTATCAAAGCATCAGAGTAATTAATTCCTATCATAATATCCTGACCTTTCTGATTAAAATAATTGAAGTACCAATTTAAAAAATCATCAATATTTGCAATTAAGTTTTCTTCCAAGGCATTCCAACTCTTTTCGGCAGTATCATTAGCAATTTGTCTAGCTAACGGTTTAGTTTCCTCTAGAGTTTGATTTAAAATTTGAGCAAAAATTTCAGCCTGAGTCTTTTGAGGAGAAGTTATTGCTTGAGAAAAACTAAAATTAGGATAATTCTGGCTGTTAAAAAATGAACAACTTGTAATTAGAGGTTCAAATATTAACAAAAGTAAGAAAATAGTAAGAGTTTGAGTTACTGGTGTTTGTGGTGTTTGGCAAGTGTGAAGTTTAATCATCAATTATTCTCCAGAATAGCTAATATCATGTCTCATTAAACAACTGTAATAAACAATCTTTCCCCAACCTCGTAGGGACGTTACATGCAACGTCCCTACATTGCGGTTAATTAATATTACTTGATATAATTTATTTAAAATTTAACATATTGATTAAGTAGGTGACTCTCAACAATTGATAAAATGGAAACTTATTTGAAATTGCTGAGACAATTGAGATTGCTTCTCTACACTCCGTTACGCTTGGTGTTAGCAAAGCTTTGCTTTTCGGTGCGGAATGCGGAGCTAATATGTCGCGGAGCTTTAACGGAGTTGTGCGCCAACAAAACGCTTCGGACATAGTAATATGATGTCCGTTTGAATAATTATAAATAAATGGTAATAGGCAACAGGCAACAGCGAAAAAAAAGAATATAAAAGGAGAATAGGACACAGAAAGTTTTTTATCACTAATTATCCAGACATGATATAATACCTATTTTAAATTACTAAGACCATTAATAGTCAGCGTTCAGGGGGGTAGAAAAGCGATCGCTAAACAAGGGATAAAAATCCGATCAACTAAGTGACATGGAAGTCGAGCGCGTCAGTCATTTAGAGCAAATTCCCCCAGATGATTGGGGAAAAACGCCAACCAGGAGTTTAAAAAAAGCGTCCCATAAAAAAAAGCGGTAAAAAACGAGGGGGACAACCAGGTCATCCAGGAAAGAGCCGAGGGTTATACCCCATAGAAGATTGTAGCGAAGTAATAGAGCATCATCCTGAAGAATGCCCGGCGTTGTGGAGAGACATTGAGTGGGTTTGAGCGAAATCCCTATGGTAACCAAATAGTGGAAATTTCTACCATTAGTGGTACTTAGACATTTTCTGGTAGACAAAATACTGACTAATGCTTTAATTATTGCCGAAGTTTTATTGCAATCTACTGGAATGACATATCTAAAATGGTGCCGGGCGACGGATTGTTAAATGCCTTTGACAGTCTAAATTTTAGCCGTCTCACCCTACAAGTTTTGCTGACTAATGCTTTAATTATTGCCAAAGTTTTATCGCAATCTACTGGAATAACATATCTAAAATGGTGCCGGGCGACGGATTGTTAAATGCCTTTGACAGTCTAAATTTTAGCCGTCTAACACACCCTACAAGTTTTGCACAAAATTAGCTGTGTCGGTCCACTACTGAGAGTTTTGATATAGGTAAAAAATTTACTGCGTACCAAACAATTTCTACTTTAAAAGAATATATTTTAATTAACCAATATTACGATGCCGGTTGAGCAATTTACTAAAACAGATTCCGGACAATGGTTATTATCTGATTATCGGGGAGAAGATAGTAAATTGTAATTAAAATTTATTGATTTTGAGATGACTTTACCTGATTTTTATGACAAAGTTAATTTCGATTTAGACCTTCAAAAATAGGGTTTAATATCAAATTCGGGTAATTAGTTATCCTATGATTTAGATAAGGAGCAAAGCCTCAGAAATGAAATTACATCCCACTCCTGACGCCTCACTCCTCATCAATTTTTAAACCGAGAAACTCAGCAAACCTAGAAATTCATTTCGGCAGCTTGAACTTTCTCGACTTGTTTCTTCTTGAGCACCAGCAGTATCTGAGCCAGCATGACAAGAGCAAAGAATGCAATCAACCATTTAATTCGATTTGCATCTTGCAGTACAATTTCGCCGTCTGCTTGACCAAAACCGCCAACATTGGGGTCATTTGTAATTACTTGACCTGCTTCTACAGTATCTCCTTGAGTAACCAAAAGTTCTGGACCTGGAGGCACTGTATCTACAATGGTTTCACCATCTGCAGTTTCGATACTAATTTGATTACCCACATATTCTTCAAAAGTAATATCGGTAATCGTACCACTAACAGAAGCGTTGTAAACACTATTATTACTCTTGTTGCCAGCAGGATAAACCTGACCCCGACCGCGGTTACCGCCAACGTGAACGGCATATTTACCGAAGTTGATAGATTTATCAGTTGCAGGGTCTGGAGATAATACTGGGAAAACAATCTCTTGATATTCTTCCCCTGGTATGGGGCCGACTAGAACAACATTTTCTTGGTCTTCAGCATAAGGTTGGAAGTAGAGACCAGAAACTTCTTCTTCCCACTCTTCTGGAATTCTGTCTTCGGGTGCAATTTTGAAGCCTTCGGGCAACATTAATACAGCACCAACATTTAAACCACCTTTGCTACCATCACCTAAAACTTGTTCGGCGCTGGTATCATAGGGAATTTTGACGATCGCTTTAAATACAGTATCTGGTAGTACAGACTGAGGTACTTCTACTTCAGTAGGTTTAGCACCAAGGTGACAGTTGGCACAAGCAAGTCTGCCTGTAGGGTCTCTTGGAGTTTCTGGGGCTGTTTCTTGCGCCCAAAATGGATAGGCACTTGCGGCCTGAGGATGAATAATATCGCTGGTGAGGAATAATCCTATGGTCGCGATCGCTACTACCATTGTCTTGGCGATCGCTTTACCAATAGTCTCCCACATTGCCGATCGGTCTATTTTTGACATCAGTTATTGTGTCTTAATCTCAGAATAAAAAAAAGCAACGGATAATTTCTAGATTTCAGATTTTTTTACCTAATCCAAAATCCAATATTTCTTAAGTCCACCAAGGTTTTTCCCCGGTGCGGAAGTCTGTTTCTTCCCACTGAGTGAAGACCAGTTTATCATCACTAACATTGGTGTGGACTAATGCCAGAGATAGAGGTGCTGGCCCCCTAACTACTTTCCCTGTATCGTCGTACTGAGATCCATGACAGGGACAGATAAACTTGTTTTCACTGCCATTCCAAGGTACAACACAGCCTAAATGAGTACAAACTGCATTTAAGCCATAATCAGCTAGGGTTTGATCTGCTTCGATCACTATATAGGTAGGGTCTCCCTTGAATCCTTGGGCCAAGTTGCGTTCTCCCGCATTGTGCTTGGCCAAAAAATCACTAACGATAATATCGTTACCAAGAGCATCTTTAGCAGTCAACCCACCACCTGCTCCCCCACTTGATGGAGGAATGAAGTAGTTGACAACTGGATATAGAGCACCTAGGGCCACTCCTGTGACTGTCCCAAAGGTGAGAAGATTCATAAATTGGCGACGTCCCATATCGGGTACATCTGGTGTTCCTTCAGCTTGAGCCATGAATACGTTAGGTGTTTTTATTAATTTCCGTTTCGGTGCATCAGTATCGTCAGACAAAAATATAATTGCTGTTAGTCTGCGACTACGGACAAGTTTACATTGAAAGTCTCACCGTTATACCTAAAAGGTTAACGGGAGATTCTTGCTTCTACTCCTCTTGACTAGACTAGACTCATTTGAATCTAATCCCGGTCAGACCGAATCCACAAGCATTTTAGTTTTACTTCTGCTGCTGGACAGTCAACAGAAGGTTAAAATCTAATTTATTTGTCGTTTTTAGGGCCATGCTAATAATGCTTGTGCCTTACCAATCCCGTCACCATTATTTATTTTTTGGCCGATCTTTATCTCGACGAAAGAAGTAAACTCAGACAATGCCTTAACCCTATTGGGTATAGCTAGAGTTCTCTGACGACTTTTAATTATAGGGGTTTCCTGGATGATTATTACATGATTTTGACATAATCCCGGCGTTGCCCTTGAAGGACAAAACGGGATTATTCAACTCAAAATTGAGTTGCTGTTTATACTCCAGATGATGTCCTCCCCCTGTGTTTTTATATTATACTAGGCTTTGACCACGAAGTTCCATTTCTAGAGAACGTGGGACTTCCGGCTAGTCTGTTACCTTCTACTGTTATTATTAAGAAATATAAATGTTTTGAACACAAGCTATAGTAGATTATTGAGTTTATATTGAAAAATAGGTACTATTTTATCATTGCTTTCCTGGGATATCAACAAAAATTAAAAAATCTAGGTGTGGATGATGACGGGCAAGGAATTACACCAATTATTATGGCAAAAGTGGGGCAGGTCTTACGACCTTCAACTTAGAAAGACAAAAGGCAAAATTTTTGTGCAGGTGATGTGGAAGTATCTCGAACAGGTATCTTTTCCAATGACAGAAGCCGATTATTTAGACCATTTAGATGCGATCGCGATCTATATAAACGGTTTTGGTGGTGTAGAAACTGTCAAGAACTACATTCAGAATACAAAGGAAAGGCCACGGTTAGGTAAAGCAGTTAGCATTCCCCTAGACTTGGGTGAGAGGGCTTCCGAATGGATGGTAGAAGAATTTTAACCAAGAGGATAACCGAAACATTACAAAGTTATTCGGCCCAGTGGCAAATTTCTATCGGGCCGTATCATGTCAAATTATCCATTATTCATAAGCACAAGCACTTCACACTTGACATCCTCCCGAAGTTGCGTTTGGGCGACAATACGGGATTGCCAAACTCACGTTAGCGAAGCTCCTCCGCAGGAGGCTTTAGCTTTCTGCTTCCTCCTTTCCTTTCCTTTGGAATACTGCGCAAAGGTCATGTTCCCTCTTCCAGAGGAACTTTCTTACCGAAAGCTCTGCAAACCTAACGCTAATATAGCACTTGCCTTCCGAGACTTGCTCTCTATGTGCTTGGCACAGGTTTTCGGTGCGGAATGCTACGCAAACGCTAAGGTGTCTTACAGTTGCTCCACAGAGAAGCCAGCGTCGCAAAAAGGGGGTCCCATCCACAAAATGTTTATACTGGCGTTGATATATCTATAGTGGTGAGCCGCACACACTGGACAATCCCACTCTCTGAATATTTAGAGGTAATTTTTCCACTACATGACCATATAACAATGCTTGAAAAGCTTTTGGGTACCATGACCTAGGAAAGCTCCTCTGTTAGCGCAGCTCCTCCCCAGGAGGCAAGAGACACTGGGAAAATATCTATCAATTTTGATTAACTTACCGAATAATTAAGGTAAAAAGCCTCTTCTTTTAAGAAGAAAAGCGGTCGGGGGATGGCGTTTTGCAGGCGCACAACTGCGCTCTTCGCGGAGCGACATGTAAAGCGGAGCTGCTCTGCACTCTTCAGGTCTCCTCGCCATATCCAATCGACCAAGAGAAGTCAACAATTTTCTCATTTGTATCAATCCTCTTCCTTTAAGGGAGAGGTAATGATCAATTATCAATTATTGAAGACCATACCATTCGGCTTGATAATCTAATTGTTTGACACTCCACGGGATAAATCCGCGTGGATTCTTCAGAGGAGTTGTAAATCGGGTTAAAACCTCAATTTTCA
The DNA here is from genome assembly GCA_049647275.1 of Microcoleaceae cyanobacterium. GTDB lineage: Bacteria > Cyanobacteriota > Cyanobacteriia > Cyanobacteriales > Microcoleaceae > JASJEE01. The sequence continues at coordinate 53 of JBARXI010000823.1, read as the reverse complement.
CATTGCTCGTTTACGAAGTATGCCGTTAGGCAAAACAACCACATTGCCAGTAC
>JBARXI010000822.1:0-5219 GCA_049647275.1 Microcoleaceae cyanobacterium | reverse complement strand
ATTGTTGAACATGACAAAAATAGCCGATTGCTAAAAAGTGAGAGTGACAAAAAGGTGTGCGCGATTATTAGCAAATACATCCACTTGATTATTTTCTCTTACTAAAGCTGTTGTTTTCCAGTTACCGAATAATTAAGGTAAAAAGCCTCTCTTTTAAAGAGGAAACAAGCAAAAATTTTCCTTTTATTCAATCCAATCCGTTTTAAACAGAGGTAATTATTAATTGTTGAACATGACAAAAATAGCCGATTGCTAAAAAGTGAGAGTGACAAAAAGGTGTGCGCGATTATTAGCAAATACATCCACTTGATTATTTGCTCTTACTAAAGCTGTTGTTTTCCAGTTACCGAATAATTAAGGTAAAAAGCCTCTCCTTTAAAGAAGTAAAAGTGCAAAACGCTTTTGTCTAATCGACCAAGAAAAGAAAATTTTTCCTTTTAGCTAATCCAATCCGTTTCAAACAGAGGTAATAATTAATTATTAATTATTAATTATTAATTGTTAATTGTTGAATGGAGTTAATGTTAGGTTTGGCAATTAAATACAGAAAAAAGAAAGGTTAAAAAGGAAGCACAAAAAAGTATGTTTTGATGGGGGAATTTAGTATCATTAGTCTACAGGGGTAGTGCACCAGTAGTCGTCCTGTCTTGGTGTATATACAACCATAGGGGAGTTACCCCGACAATTCTATCCTTAATTGTGGCACCCCATTTTTTAAGTTTTTTGCCCATCTCCACAACTATAGTTTTGCTGGGGTTTTTATGTATAACTACTGTCTATTGAAGGTAGTCATCATAATTTTATGTATTGACAAAAATTAAGTAATCATGATTGAATATAAACTTATATACCCATAGCAGTTATAGTAGGCTTTTGATGCAGCCAACTATTGACAAAAGCCAGAAAAAATTGAGTGAAAATAATTAATATTACTACCCAAATGAACAGTCAAAATTTAACTACTGAAAAACAGATAATTGAAAATCAGTATTCAATATCTCAGAAGAATTTGGGTAATGTTAGGGAACATTTAAGTCCTAGCAATAACAACAGCCAGACCACAAAACTTTCATCTTCTCTGCCAGAACACCAAGAGTTTTTAAAAGCTTTACAAAAACGCATTGCTGAATCTACAGAATTTTTCATCGGCTATCCGCTCAATCTTAATTTTGATTACACCCCTCTAATACCTTTCTTTCAATATCTTATAAATAATTTAGGCGACCCTTGGGAGTCAGGATACTGGTATATTCAAAACAAAAATATTGAGCAGCAATGTATTTCTTGGTTGGCTGAACTTTATCAGTTAGAAGCAGAGTGGGGATATGTTACCAGTTGTGGTACAGAAGGAAATCTTTATGGTATATTCCTAGGCCGAGAATTATTCCCTGATGCAATTCTCTACTCCTCGAAAGATACCCATTATTCGATTGCCAAAGCAGCCTGTATGTTGAAAGTACCTCATGTAATTATTAACTCTCAGCCTCATGGGGAAATAGATTATGAACACCTCAAACAAGAAATATCAAAACGAACAAATCATAGTGTTATTCTCAATCTCAACTTAGGTACCACTATGAAAGGAGCAGTGGATCGAATAGAGCCAGCAGTTGAAATTTTAGAAAAGCTAAAAGTTCCTTTTTATATTCATTGTGATGGTGCATTAGGAGGAATGTTATTGCCTTACATGGAAGGAGCACCAAAAATTAGTTTTAAGGATTATCCGATTGGTAGTATTGCTGTTAGTGGTCATAAATTTTTTGGTTCTCCTATTCCTTATGGAATTGTTTTAACTCGTAAAAATTATACGGACAAAATTCGGAATAAAATTGAATATATTGGTTGCAATGATACAACTATTTCAGGTTCTCGTAGCGGCCTAGCTTGCTTATTTCTTTGGTATGCCATTATGACTAGAGGTCAATATTTTCCTGGAGAAGTTTCGACTTGTTTAGAAAATGCTCGGTATTTGTATAAACGTCTAGAAGAAATTGGGTACAAACCTTTTTTAAATAATTTTTCAACTACGGTTGTATTTGACAAGCCATCAATAAAGATTTGTCAGAAGTGGCAATTAGCTACTGAGAATTCTTTAGCTCATATTGTTGTGATGCAACATCTTTCTCAATTAAAAATAGACTTATTTATCGACGATTTGTTGGCTTGATTTGCAGCTAGTTGTTATCTCATCTACTATTTTATACCAAAGCTGAAAAAAGAATGTTATGAATAATAATTTGTTCTGACTTTTAAAAAAGTCTAACTATTTGTAGCAGACATTTATCGCGCCTGGTATTAGAAGGTATGAAAAAGAATGTAGAGACGTTCCATGGAACATCTCTACAAGGGTTTTAATACTAAATCCGGTTTAGACAGAACCTTTATTATTAAGGTAAGGCAGAAGGGTTAGAGCGGAATTTGAAAAAGATAATGCAATCTGAACCGGATTTGCTATAACCCTCTTCTGTCACTCTCCAGTTTTTTCTATTATTTGAACTTCCTCGAAAGGAGCTATAACAAGAAATACAAAGTTTGATTATCGAAATTTTGGCAATTTCACGGCTATCTGGAATTTCTAGGAAGAAAAAAGCAGGCGATTGCCCGATCTACAAAAGCTCTAAAATTTATAAATTATATCATGTCCGGATAATTTAGTGAGAAAAAACCTTCTGCCTTCCTGGTGCAGATATTATAAGTATTCAACCGGACATAATATTACAAGAGTTTTCGGAAAGTGACAGAAGAGGAATAACAAGGGTTTTCAAAAAGGGATATTTACAGCAGATGTCTATTAGACCTCTGGGAAAAAGATATAGATTTTTTGCAGGAGTAGGCAACAGGTAAGATTTTTTTACGAAAAAGGATTTTTTTTGGTGACTTTTTCTTTCCGATTCCGCTCTAATTAAAAGGTTTATTTATTTTCCACACCTATGTCTATTTGTAATTAGAGTTTGCTGAATAACTGTTTTTTTTGAGGGTACGAGTCACACCCATCTGGAATTAGGAGGAATGGAGATTGAAGAGGATATTTAAAGAAATAATTGTCTGAGATTTTTCAGCCCTTGTTGGCACAATATTGTTGGGGTTGGTGAATGCGTAATGCTTTATAGAGGAATTAGCACAGTCTTAAATTTTAAGTAGTACAGTAGTAAGGAAACGGAATACTTAAGCATTTTTAGAGATGGGTGAGTAACATAAAGTTTTTCGTTTTAATCTTGCTAAATAATGTCTCAAACGAATGTTTTCACCCTCTACTCTGGTCATTTCAGCAATTAACAATTAACAATTATTGATGAGGTACGCTCATTCGTTTGTTTTAGGCAACAGGCAACAGGCAACAGGCAACAGGGAAGATTAGGCAACGGGCAACAGGCAACAGGTAAGTTTTACTGACAAGATGGTGTAATACCAATTTTAAAAAAGAATGTTACGAATAATAAGAGGGATTAAAAGATTTTGCTTTAGATGTCTATTGAGTTAAAAATGGATATTCACTTCTAATAAATGATATTTAAGCTATTTATTCTGACTCCTCACTCCTCACTCCTAAAAAAAAATATATATATAACTATTTATTTGCAGTATACATTCATCAAACTGGTATAACGGAGCTGAATATAACTTTGATAAACTCTGTAGCTATCTTTGATTAATTTTAGAGTCAGGCAAATACTGGAGTTAAGTTGAGAGATAAATCGGGAAAATATAGCACGGCGATCACTACAATTTTCTAGAGGGTATTTTTTAATAATTTGTAGAAGTAAACTACCCAACTTTTAGACTTATATTGACTTGAGTAGTTTACTTATTCATTTCTCTAGTAAGTAGGTCGGCATAAATAAACGGATAATGTGGGCAATGCGTGCAGAAAACAACAACCTTTATACAAAGACACTTATAGGCATTGCCCACCCTACAAATGTTTGATCTTTAATTATGCCCACCTAACTTAATACACCTGGAAATTGAACTTTAAAGTTCCCCGGCTAAAGCAGCAACACAGCGCTCGCAAATAGTTGGGTCTTCTGAAGAAACTCCTACATGAGTAGAATAATTCCAACAGCGGTCGCATTTCTCGCCATCAGCTTTTACTACTCCTATCCTCAAAGTGTCAGATACAGATTTATATTCCACATCTTTTAGTGCTTCTGGAGATTCCAATAATTCCACTTGAGAAGTAATAAATAGATAACGTAATTCATCAACTCCATTACCATTAAATATTGCTTTAATTTGATGAGGTTGATGAGGTAATTTTTCTGTTTCTACTACTTGCGGTGAAGGAGGTGATGATACTTTTTGGGCTGGTACAAAAACACCTTCTGGAGAAACTAAAGTTGCTGACTGTTTCACTGTATTAGCAGTCAACTTTTTCCGCTTAGATAATAAAGCTTCTTTGCCAAATATTTCTTCTGTAGTTGATTGAACTTTATCGGATAATTCTTGACGATTTTTAGCCTGCAATAAATAACGAAAAACAAATTGGATTGTAAAAACAATACCAACTAATTCAAACAGAATATCTATCAGAGGAATTTGATTAATTGTCTCTAATACTGTTAGTGTCACCTTCACCACTAACAGAAAGATTAGAACCAAAAATACACCCCCTAAAACTTTCTGATAACTGCTGAAAAAATTGCTCATAATTTCAGGAAACTGTGATAAAAATTCCCAAGTTTCAGCAACAGTAGCAGGAAAATTTTTCGGAGCATGAGATGGAGTATAATTTTCTAGTTCTTGCTGTTGAGTTTCAGCTTCTGCTTCAATTTTTGCTTCTAGAAACTCTGGTTGTTTTTTCTCTACTTCAGTAGTGGGATTAAAAGCTTGCATTTTGCTGCGCAAACCAGTATCTGCCACATATAATAATACCTTAGCCTCCAGAGAAGAACCGATCGCTTTTTCAGCCCGCGCTTTCTCCAGAACTTTATTAACCTCAGTCCGAGTTTGTCGTAACTCCTGCCATATTTTAGCCAACTCCGGGTTATGCCATTTCTCATCCAACTGCACCCACCCAGACTCAAACACAGATTTGTACGGAGTCGCAAAAGGCAGATTTTGCCAAATATCCTCAGCCATGTGAGGTAAAACTGGAGCGATCGCCTTTGCCAAATTCTCCACTGCTACAGCAATTACAGTTTGACAACTGCGCCGTCTTTTACCATCAGGAGCACTGATATAAAGTCGGTCTTTAGCAGCATCCAAATAAAAATTGGATA
>JBARXI010000821.1:0-2369 GCA_049647275.1 Microcoleaceae cyanobacterium | reverse complement strand
GAAAGGCATTTAACAATCCGTCGCAGGGCACCATTTTAGATGTGTCAGTCCAGTAGGTTGGGTTAAGCGGCAGCCTAACCCAACAAAAACTTACTCAATTGTAGGTTGGCTTGAGGAACGTTAGTTGAGTTAATATGAGTAGGTTGGGTAGAAGCAAGTTAAACCAAACAAATCAAGTTGTAGTCAAGTTAAATGATAGGCAGACAAACGACATAGAGAAATGTTGGGTTTAGATTCTTCAAGCTAACCTATATCTAACAACTAAGCATCAAAATCATCATATTTGTAGGTTGGGTAGAACGAAGTGATACCCAACAAATCAAACTAAAAAGTATGTATATAAATGTTGGGTTTTCTCTTTCAGACACGCTTTCGTTCCGAATGCTGTCGCAAACGCGAACGTTCCTCAACCCAACCTACATCTAAAAAGTATGTATATAAATGTTGGGTTTTAATTCTTCAAGCCAACCTACATCTAACTTATTAATTTTAGTTTTTCAAAGTCTTTCTAACCATTTTTCTAATGCTAGGTCAATTAATGAGTCTAGAGATTTATAAGCATCTAAAACTTCTGTTTTTAATTCTTTTCCTATTCTTGCTTCATATATTTTTTTATAATGCTTAAATATCTCTAGGTCTTCATAGGTCAAAGGTTTTTGGTCTTTGGGATACTTAAAAATCCTCCTAACTTCCTGAATATATTTCTTGCCCATACTTTGTTTTATAGGCAAAAAGCATGAATAACCATTAATTATTAGCTCAAACCAATTTTATTTCCATTCTAGAGACCAATTTCCTCCTATTTGAATTGCTTCTATTAACTTTTGCATACTCCTTTTATGCTTATTTATTTCTGTTCCTACTCCACTTGAAACATAACCTTCAATCAAAGCTTTATCTTGCCAATCTGTCCAAATTCTAGCTCTGCCTATTCTGGAACTTTCACCACCTTTATATGGTAGCCAAAGAAACAATATTACTTCATCTTTATAAGAACAAAACTCAGCACAAAATTTACTACTTTTACCACTACCACTTGCATATTTAATACTGCCAGCAGAAGCAAATTCCTGAATTTTAGGATTAAACGTCAAAATTTTCCGTCGAATCCTAAATATCTCTTCTTGCTGTTGAAGATCAAAATTATTTACAAGTTTCAAAAGTGCTGTTGGTGGAGCGGGTAAATCTGAATTATTTTCTAATTCTTGATATGGAATAATTACTTGTGAAAGCTTACCATTATCAACATCTTTCAAACTGAGATAAAGATAAGTTTTATCTTCAATCACAGAAAACTATAGAAACTGAAAATCAAGAGTATGATATTTTCTATCTGTAAAATTATCCCGATGAAAATTAGGAGTAATTGCTATTAATCTTACAGGTTGCCGATAATCAACTTTGTCACTAAAAGGTTGCTCATCCAACAAAGCATCATAATAACGAGTCAACTGTTGAACAATTCCCCTATCCTCAATATTTTTCAACTCCAACACTACTAATTTTTTCTGACTATCAACAGCCAAAATATCGCACCTTTGACTATTAACAATATATTGTCTGTCTAAGACTCTCAGTCCTAGTAAAATTTCTAAGTGTTCATAAAGAAAATTTTCTAAAATTTCCTCTGTGGCAAATTCTCTCCCCGAAGCACTTTTGATTAAAGATGCGTTACTTAACATATCTGGCTGACTCTAAATATTTGAGATAATTTTAGATTTATTTAGTTAGTAACAGCAACGATCTTCATCACAGAAAAAAAATTACTTGCCAAATAATTAAGGTTTAAATCCTCTTCTTTAAAGAAGAAAGAATAAATAAATAAATAAAATCCTTTTCGTCAATCCTCTTCTTTTAAGCAGAGGTAATTATTAATTGTTGAATAAGTTTATCAAATTATCCCAATATTAGTAAGTTGGGTTAAGCAGCAGCGCAACCCAACAAAAGCTTACTCGTTCCAAAACAAGCACATCTAATCCTTTTATAATTTTCCTTAAACAATTTTTAGGAAAAATAGCCTTAGTTGTAGCTTTGAATTTTGGGTTTTCTTCCTCTTCTTACGAAAGTTGTTCATGGGGAAACCCACAAGAATACACTTTCGCGCAGACAAACCTATGCCTAATCCTTTTATAATTTTTCTTAAAATGTAAATCCTAGTGTAATTTACCCAACTGAAAACTCAGTAAATTGACGTAAATAAGGAGCTTCAAATGCTAAAACAATATCTTCTTTAGGAACTCCGGCAGCTACTAATTCATTTGCTATTCCTATTTCTGTTCTATCTCTCTGAATCCAAATTTTTTCATCTTTTATATCAACGTGAATTACTGACCCATAAATCCTTTTTTGCTCTGACCAGCCCAAATGAA
>JBARXI010000820.1:0-3411 GCA_049647275.1 Microcoleaceae cyanobacterium | reverse complement strand
CCTAAAACCTATCACCTTCTAAAACCAGCGGGTTTACCCTAGAAAATTGAATCTTAATTTTGGCAGAAATAATATATAAATACCACCTAAAACCTACCACCTTCTAAAACCTACCACCTTCTAAGACCTACCACCTAAAACCTATCACCTTCTTATCAATCCTGAATTTCCACTAAAAATTCATATTCAAATCCACGAAAATTTGAGTCTAATTGTAAAGTATATACCCCACTAACAGGCAGAACACCTGTCCATTCAGTTCTGTTACCTTCAGTGTAGGGGTCTCCAGCTATCACTTGGCCATCTGGACCAATAATTGTGGGAAACACATCCCCATAACTCCTGACAGTCACCGTCTGACCCTGAATCACCCTAACTCGATAACTATGACTACCACCCCCAATAATCTCACCTTTGACAGTAGCCACATCACCTGTTGGGGGAAAAGTAATAGTCATATCTACTTTGGCACAACTGCTGCGAGTTCGATTCTTCGCCACCCATCCTGTAACTGGCTCAGTAATGCGTAGCCAACCAGATTGTTCATCTACGACAGAAACAAAGGTATTATTGTTAAGTTGACCAATTATATTGCCCTCTGTCACTTTTGGACTGCTGCGAATATTCAGAGGTGGTTCGGGGTCATCTACTATGGCCATGACAATTTTGCACCCCGACGTTGGTGGTCTAATCATACCAGGAGTTGATTTTTCAACTACTAAATCTGGAGCAGTAGGAGTGGAATTCGACGATTTTAGTCGATTAGTACCAACTACTGAAATTAGGTTATTATCTAATTTTTGTATCTTCGATGAATCAGTCGCAATTTGTGATGAGTCAGAGTTAATTGTGAAGTAGGCAACAGAGGTAGCACTAGTAATTCCCGCTACTGCTGCAATCATTAATTGTCCCGGATTTAATGACATTATTTTTACCTATTTATTGATATTAATTTATCTTAAAGTTTATGCCAAATCAGAATTTAAATTACAACTATTATTCTCACATATTAAAGCTCTCATATTCTGTTAATATTTTAACTATAAGTTTAGCGAAAATTAACAAAAAATCTAACTATAGGATTTAGGCAAAAGCTCTACCCTTAGAGTGGGTTGCAACCCACCTTATACCTAGCATATAATAGATAATTTTGCGTAACTCCTGTAACTAGAAAATTGAAAAAAGGTGCAAAAAAATCACTATAAACTATTAAATAAAGTTAAAAAAGAAATTCTGCAACGGCGAGCGCAATCTCTGCATCAGGCAGTGATAGTTAATCTTGTCCGTCAGCAGCCACCACAACAGTTAAAACGTTCTTGGAATATAGAAATAAAAGTAGGAAAACGCCCTAGTTTTGAACTGCCTGCCAAGGTAAGTATTACTCAAGTTTTTGACCGGATGAAAGGAAAATTACTCCTTTTAGGAAATCCTGGCAGTGGTAAAACTACAACTTTACTAGAATTAGCTAGACGGCTAATAATTTGTGCTGAAAAAGAGCCAAACTCACCCATACCAGTATTATTAAATCTTGCGACATGGCAAGGCGAAAGTCTGGAAATTTTAGATTGGTTAATAGCTCAAGTTAAATTTAAGTACAATATCCCACATAAAGTCACTAGGAATTGGTTGGAAAATCAACATTTATCATTGCTCATAGATGGATTTGACCAGATATCCCCAGAATTATCTGAGCAATGTTTAGCAGCTATTAATCAGTTGTCCTTAAATTTTCAACCAAGGGATTTAGTTGTTTGTAGTAGTTTTGAAGCTTATAAAAATTGTCAGAATAAGTTTAGATTAAATGCTGCCGTCTTATTACAGCCTTTAAGCACAAATCAAATTAAAGATTATTTACTAGAGGCGAGAAGTAGAGAACTTTGGCAAAATATTCAGGATGAACCAAATTTATTAAATTTAGCTGAAACATCATTAATGTTAACCATGATGACTTTAGCTTATGAAGAAATTTTAATCGCATCTTGGAGAAGAATTACTTCGGAAACAGGCAGACAAAAGTATTTATTCAATGCTTATATTCGTCATCAACTAGGAGGAGAAATTAGTCATAAATGGTATTCCAGCAGTAGGGAGCCATTGCCAGAACAAACCAGACGATGGTTGGCATGGCTAGCAAACCGAATGGCAGTAGAAAATTGTCAAGAATTTAGTATAGAAAAACTCAAACCTACCTGGCTAGAAAATAATGGAGAGTTCCAGACATATCAGTTAATTTTTAAGTTAATTAGTGTGTTATTTTGGGGTTTTACTTTTGGGTTTATTTTTACCTTGGTTTTAGGATTATATGAAGGGTTAATTAGTGGTGCTATTGGTGGATTGATTGGTGGATTATTTGGTTTGCCAGGACTGAGAAATTTAGTGATGCGGATTGTGCTATTTAGTAATGGGCATATTCCCTGGAATTATCGTCGTTTTTTAAATTATGCTGCGAGTAGATTATTATTGCAAAAAGTAGGCGATCGCTACCAATTTATTCATCATTTATTGTATGAACATTTTGCCGATATGTAATTATTAAAGTTTAGTTTAGTTTAGTTTAGTTTAGTTTAGTTATGATTTTTTTGGTATTCCTGCCCGATTAAATACAAGTTCTGCTGTTATTTCTAATCCCTCAAATAAAACATCTATCAGTGGAGTATCTTCCATATAAGTTTGTGGTGGTGCATCTGGATAAAACACTGTAATACTCCTAGCTTTACTATCAACAACCCACACTCTTAATACACCTGCATCTAAATAATCTCTAGCTTTAGCTAGAAGTTGACCAAATGTTTGTCCAGGGGAAATAATTTCTATGACTAAATTGGGCAAAACAGGACAGGCTTCATCCGCTATCCATTCTGGAGACAAGCGTTCATAAGAAACATATAAAATTTCTGGTGTAGGCACCCAGTTTTTCCCTTTACGAGTTAATTTTACAGCCCATTCCGGACAAACCTGCCCTTTTCCTTCGCACCATTCATCTATTAAATAGAGTAATGTACGAGTCAGCTTAGAGTGAAAATATTTTGGCGACATTTTTGGTACTGCTTCTCCATCAATAAGTTCATAAATAATATCTCCCTCTCCTGGTGGAAGTTCGAGAAATTCTTGTAATGTGAGTTGCTTTTTTACCTGTACCATTTTTTGCCTCTAAAGTTTTCTATAATATATTGCTGAAGGAAAAAACGAAACCCTATAAAAAAATTACTTTATGGCAGGAGGCTTTATTTCTGGGAGAATTTATATTTCTCTATTGCTAGCCAGGGTCATTTCATTCTAGATTTTAGCAATGAATTTACTTACTTTCAGATCGGGAAAGATAAATTGTCTAAAGCTCGAAATAACCTCTTTTCGTAAATACATAACATGACACAGTTTAGAATGAAATAGCCCTGATTATTTGTAGCATTG
>JBARXI010000819.1:0-6630 GCA_049647275.1 Microcoleaceae cyanobacterium | reverse complement strand
ACCGTCAACTGGAGTGCTTAAAATTGTTTAGGGTTAGAATCCCTATGCAATTTTCCCTCTCTTGGTCAGCTACCAGGTGCGTCTTACGCGCCAAGCGGGGTCTGACCGCTTCAGCATAGCTGCCTTCTGCCTTCTTCAATATTAATTATTAATTGTTGAACATTTTCCCCCACTCCATTCATTGTCTATTTATTATAAATGTTTACTATAGCAATAATCATCTAATTCAGCTCAAAATTAGTTGAGTAGATGATTTTTATTAATTATATTAATTATTGTTGATAGCGATTTTCACGCTGACATGGACTACCTAATAACTTCAGCATAGCAGCTTTTAAGCTAAAATTTATCTGGTCTATCCAAATGAAAAGCCTTGTAATTACTAATAATTTTGACAAAAAAAAGGAGATAAATCTACCTAAAAAAGCTTTCTGAGATTTTCTCCTGTTTAATTTATTTTTGATATTTAATTTGGTTTTGATGATATTCTTTGGTTGAAAACCCAATTTCTACCTCCTCAGAGATAAGTTTTGTTTTGTATAACTTTAGGAATATATGGCAATATTTTCAACAACATTTTCAACAACAACAGCTGATTAAATGCTTGCCATTTGTAACCAATCAAATATTTTATCCAACTGTTTTAATGAGACAAGACCGTATTGCCAAAGTATCATGGGTAATTGACTAGCATCTTCGTCTTGATGTCTTAAGGCAGTAGCGATCGCAGAATCCGAAATGGACAACTCCCACTTTAAGAATGTGATTAACTGAGCTTGTTTTGTAGACATGATTAAAAGTTTTATCAAGTAATTTTTAAAAAAAATATCAAATAAGTCAAATTTGATAATTATGATACCCAGTATCAATTATGATTCTATAATCATCAGTGACTTACATCTTTTAATCATGTGACATCTCTCAGTTTTTTTAATGATTCAGATCACATTTTTGTTGTGTAGGATACTGAATCCCATATCTAAAGTTATTTGCACTTCCGTAATTTCTATTAAAAATTGATACAATTAACATTTTTCATCTTTATCTAGTTCAACTATCTTTTCAAACTGTAAAGCTAGATCAAGAAAAAAAACACTTGATAATTAGTAACAACTATAAAGTAAATTTGCTATCAAAGCAGTCATGGCCTAGTACTAGAGACTGAGTGGCTTAAGTTCTATTATACTACTATAGCAGGATTATGGCAGACAAATTTGTCGATTTTTCACAGGAAACTATAATTACATTAGTTTCAGTAATATTACAGTCATAAGAAATATATAGTTTTGATAATTTATATTTAGCAGATTGATAGATATGCAGAGGGTGAGATACCCAATAAACTTCTGCTCAAAGTCTATTGAGCGGTGGAGGGATTACTTACCGGATTTAGAAGACTGTTTGATTTCTGGTTCCGGAGACTTCAAAGCAAGATCTAAGATAACACGAGCTTCTTCTGCTTTACCTCTGGCTTCTCGGTAGCGTAAATTAGCCACAGCAAAGTTTTTGAGCACTTTGAAACCCTCCTTAAGGTTAGCAATTTCTTCCACTGTTACAGGCTCATCTGTAAATAATACCTCAATGGCAGAACGAATTGTCAGGGCTTCCTCTCGTGATTCTACGACCTTAATCTTCAGTGCAGCAAGGTCGCTGAGTATCTGCACTGCTTGGGCCACAGCATCCTCTTCATCAGAAACAATTTCTTTTGATTCTTTGACTTCAATAAACTGCTCTGGGCCAAATCCATTTTCTAATTCTGTCGGTAATTGACCAGAGTCCATCATTTCCACAAGCTGATCCATAGCTTTCTGACGGGCTTTTTCTGAATCTTTACCCCTGACAGTGATGATCGTGTCTGGAGTTTGAGGCAAAGTATATCTAACCATAATATGAGTAAATCTTGTAGCAATAAATATGACCAATATACAATAAAAATAATAATACCATTCAAAAAATTATCAATCCTAAATTAACACTCAGGAACCCCGCAGCTAAAGCTAGTGCAAGAAAGCTGCTATACTGAAAGGAATAAAGCTTGTACAATAAGCTTTTTTAACTAGTTCGTTATTTCTGTCATCCTGAACTAGAAGCTTGCGATATAAAATCCGGTTATACAGTTATCGCACTCGCGCTTCTCGACTAAATATAGACTTTTTAAGGATCATTCCGGCAAATTCCCACCTAACTACAAACTCCTAACTCCTGTACGGGCGTTACGGAGTATACGCAAGCAAACGGCGGGAAAGTCCCTACTCCTGTACGGCCGATTTCCTTGGTCATGCTCCCCTTTCCATATTTGCTCCGCATTCGGCACCGAAATCGCCCCAAGGATTGACTCCGCGGATCGTACGATAACTAATTAGCCAGATTATATAGTCATTTCAAATAAGAATGAAACACTTTTTTTGCTGAAACTGTTTCAAGGCAAGAAATACTCATCTGAGTCTAAACTGAAACGACTATATATGACACTCTTGATTATTGCACAAGAAAGCAAACCTAAAACCTGACTAATTTGAAGAAGGACTGCTGGAGACAGCAATTCTGGAGACAGCAATCTTTTGGTTGGGATTCCCAACCCCAACCAATTGTGGACACCGCGGGTGACGGTGGGGATTTATACCCCATAAGGCTTCCAGCCAGGAGCCAGTTCCTTAGAAAGCTGACAAAAAAAATTCTACTGACTCCTGACTCCTGACTCCTGACTTCCTGCCGTTCGCTCCGCGTCTCCGTCAGGAGAAGGCTGTTAAGATTGTAGAGGATCTACGTTATCTGCAAGAGTTATAATTATGATTGCCGCGCTATCTCTTGCGAGCAACTTTCTTCGTTGAAAAATGTCTTGTAGTACCTTTAGAAGTGCCGAATGTAGAATTTACTATCATCTCTATCTCTATAGAAGCCCTAAACGTATCTTTGCCTGGGACTAAATTTTTGAGGCACGGAGTCGTATGTGGATATAGGAAATACAAGAAAAAGATGGAAAAATATTCCAATACACCCCATCACCCCATCACCCCATCACCCCATCACCCCCTCTATTTTTAAATAGATCTCAAATGGGTTCTATAGGCTTAAAATCGGCTGAAACTCCACCTACTCATTTGATAGTAAGATGATTCTTGACTGCTATACCACGATCAATTTTGACGCAAAAGTATGCTTAAGTATATTTGGAGAATATTTCAGTTTCTGTTTTTACCCCCATTGAATAAAATATTTACCTATTTGGATAGTGCTAACCCTACCTCTAACAACTGTCGAGATTTGACAAATCTTTCTTATCCACAGTGGCGATATCGTTTTTTAATCGCTCGACTAAATTTAGCATTGTGGCTAGCCTTTTTCTTTTTTTTGAGTCGAACTATACTCAATTTAGTGTACTTCAGGTTAAATCTATCTGCCAATTTAGAAGAGTTGGGAATGGGGCGAATTTTAGTACACTTAATTCTATTAGGCTGTATATTTCTGCTGCAAACTTCGTGGGGTCGTAGTCACTTAGGTCTAATTTTTCTGGGGTTTTCTTGGTCTGTGACGATGGTCGCTCAAATCTCAGATACGATGACGAGTAATGTCAAACCTGATTTTTTTACCTGGATGTTGACTTTCTTCACTCAGGCAGCTTTAATTCCCGTCCACTGGTTTCTGCACTTAATATCCCAAATAATCGTATTAGGCTACTACTTCGGAGTGAATAGCATTCTGGGTTTAGATGTACTACCCTTAGATTGGAATATAATTAAGATGTGTGTTGGCATATTCTGGGTCTGTTTAATTTGCGATCTTTCGGTATATTTATACGAGTCTCTGCAAAAAGCCGAGTTTAATGCCAGATTTCAACTAGAGTCAGCCTATCAGGAATTACATTCTACGGAGGCTCAGTATCGTAGTATTTTGGAGAATTCAGTGGAAGGTATTTTTCAATCTACACCTGATGGACGTTATATTTATGCTAATCCTACTTTAGCCCGGATATTTGGTTTTGATTCACCACAGGAGCTGATGGGAAAAGTTACTGATATTGGCAAGCAACTTTATGTAAATTCTAGTCGTCGAGATGAGTTTGCCGAGTTGATGAGTAGGGAGGGAAGTGTATTAAAGTTTGAGTCTGAGGCTCATCGTGCTGATGGCAGTATCATCTGGATTTCTGAAAATGCTAGAGCAGTGCATGATGCAAGTGGTAATTTGATTGCTTATGAAGGTGATATTGAAGAGATTACAGAACGCAAGTCGGCAGAAGCAGAAATGAAAAAAGCTTTGGAAATAGAAAAAGAACTTAATCAACTTAAGTCTCGGTTTATTTCTATGACATCCCATGAGTTTCGTACTCCTTTAACTACTATATTAGCTTCCGCAGAGGCTCTAGAACACTATGGTCATAAATGGAGTGAAGAAAAAAAACTGACTTATCTGCATCGTATTCAAGCTACAGTGCAACACATGACTGGGTTGCTCAATGATATATTAATTATCGGCAAAACAGAATCGGGTAGTTTCGAGTTTAATCCCGCCCCAATAGATTTGGAAACTTTTTGTCGCGATGTGATAGAGGATATGAAACTCAGTGTTGGCAGTCAGTATTCTCTTGATTTTATGATTATAGATGCCAAACAATTAATAGACGACAGTGGAGCTAATGCCAGTATTCTCAATCTATTGCAGCCAGATGCAAACAAGCATGAATTTTCTCACCTGAATGATGCTTCAGAAAGTCAACAAAATGAAGCAAGACTAGAAATATTGAAATCTGTTTATATGGATGAAAAGTTGTTGCGGCATATTCTGTATAATTTATTGGAGAATGCTATTAAATATTCGCCCCAAGGTGGTCATGTTTACTTGAAGCTTTCTTGTTTAAATAACCAGGCAATTTTTCAAATCGAAGATGAAGGAATTGGTATTCCAGCAACAGAACAAAAATACTTATTTGACTCTTTCTACCGTGCTACAAATGCTGCTAATATTCAAGGTACAGGGTTAGGACTCGCTATTGTCAAAAGTTCTGTAGATTTACATCATGGTCAGATTACTATAGAAAGTGAAATTGGTGTCGGAACTACATTTACTGTCATTTTACCGTTGGATTTACAAAAGGAAAATTTAGATGAAAAAAATCTTAGTGATTGAAGACGATCCAGTAATTTTAACAATTATTACAGATGTTTTATCAGAAGAAAATTTTGTAGTTAAAGGAGCAGAAAATGGACAAATTGGAGTTCAAATTGCTACTGAACAAGTTCCAGATTTAATTATTTGTGATGTAATGATGCCTGAGCTTGATGGTTATCGAGTATTGAAAATTTTACGAGAAAATCCACTCACAGAAGCAATTCCATTTATTTTTCTAACTGCAAAATCAACCAAGGCTGATGTCAGAGAGGGCATGGAATTAGGGGCTGATGATTATTTAACTAAACCTTTTACTAGAGATGAATTAATAGGGGCAATTACTACTAGATTAAACAAACAAGTAACTATTAAAAGAAGGTCTGAAAAACAACTGGATGAGTTAAGGCATAATATTACTTTATCTCTGCCTCATGAATTACGGACTCCACTTAATGGAATAATTGGCTCTTCGCAATTTATTATGGATGAATTTCCTGAGCTAGAGCGGGATGAAATTTTTAGCATGTTGGAAAATATTCATGTTTCTGCACACCGTTTATATGGAGTTATCCAGAATTTTTTACTATACGCAGATTTGGAACTTTTATCAGAAAATCAAGAGAGGCTACGAGCATTTAAAACAGGTTTTCTTAGTAATCCTGAATCAATAATTAAAGCGGTTGGGATTGAAAAATCTAAAACTTTTAATCGCTTTCAAGACTTGGAAATTAAATCAGAAAATGCTAATTTGAAAATTTCTGAACCTAACTTCAAGAAAATCATAGATGAATTGCTTGACAATGCTTTTAAGTTTTCTGATTCCGAGACAAAAATCCAGATATTTGGTAAGTTAGTAGATAATCTTTTTGTTGTTGATATTATCGATAATGGTCGGGGAATGAGTATTGATGAAATTGCTAATGTAGGTGCTTATAAACAGTTTAATCGGAAAATATATGAACAACAAGGTTCAGGATTGGGTCTAACTATTGCTAAACGGATTACTGAATTACATGGAGGTAAGTTAATTATTCAAAGTGTGCCTTCCGAGCAAACAACCGTGACAGTTGTTCTGCCTACAACTTAGAAATAAAAGGAAATTATATCATGTTGATTTGAATATTTAACACTAGGGGTGGGTACAAGATAGAAGAAAGGATACAGAAGCAAAAGAGTAAAAAAAGTGATATTATTATCTGTCTTTACTATAAGAAGTGATTATCCGTACCCGATCTTATTTACTTGATTAGCAAAAATAGTGATATTATAATAAATCATAATCTTTATTGGTAATCAATAGTCAGGAACCCCAGGACTAAAGTCCAAGGGCTTGCACACTCTTGTTGCAGCCGCTACAAGAAAACAAGCCAACACCTGACCAGCCTAAGACTTTCGAGGTCTACGTTATCGGTAAGTGTTAAAGTTCTGATTGCCACGCTCTGGCTCGCAATGACATTCCTTGGAATACGTTGCCAGTTCCATGCTCTAGAACCGGAAGATTAAACAGGCCTAGTGGGTTAAGCC
>JBARXI010000818.1:0-9123 GCA_049647275.1 Microcoleaceae cyanobacterium | reverse complement strand
CCCCATACCCCATCACCCCATACCCCATCACCCTAAAATCGTCAATATATGTATTTCATAACTTAGAAAACTGCTGTATATTGGGTGGGTTAGGGCAAATATCAATATAATTACAATATAATTATCTAATTTTGTATAATTACTTATTACCGCCTCACCCACCCAAAATAAAAGTCATTCAAAATTTGTCTATCACGCTGTGGTAGTAACTAATTGATTATTATTGAGATATTGTAAGATATATTCAACTGTTTCTAGATTCAACCATTTTTTCTTAACTGCTATTTCGCCAAAGCGTAAATTTACTTCTTTCTGTTCTGATAAAATTGAGCTGATTTGTTCATCGTTTAGCAGTTTTGATTTTTTCAGATAATAACCTATTGGTTGATTTTCTAATGAGTGGTTTAATTTCAGTAAATCTTCCGCAAAAAAATCTATTGTTTCTTGCTTTAACCATCCCTTATTTACTATTACTTGTCCGATTTTAACTCCATCCTCAGTATTCTGCTGAATTGTCAGGGCTACCCGTATTTGAGTTTGAGATATTAAACCTGCCTGTTGTAAAACTTGACCTAGTAATGCTTTTGACTCTTGCTCTTGTATCTGTTGAATGTAGAATATTTCTTGTTGCTTTTGTTTTGTGACTTTTTCTAATATCGACATCGGAACACAAATGGGCCAAAATAGTGATGCGATAGTAAGTATTTTCCAGGATGTTAAATCGTTCTTTGGTGTGGAAGAATCATTCGAGAATATGATTAACCAATAGGTAAAAGTGGTTATGATAGCTGCGAAGTAAAAATTGATTAGCACTGAGGTCATTATTTTTAAAGTTTATTTGACTTAAAGATTAAATTAACATAAGTCTATACTAATTAATATAGGATGACAATATCTTCATATAACGTTTCCTAAGCTTAGGGCAAACGCATCTAAATTCTGGAAGCTTTTATCAGTAGACTTTTTAGCATTTAATAAGTACAAATACTCTCAAAGATGAACTCCTTGTCATGTCAGCACTTCAAAAATAAGATGCGTTTGCCCTGTTCCTAAGCTAGTCAGGTAGAGTACAAAAGCCATAAGTTTTGATTAATCGGCGTTGGGTTTACCTCAGCAGACGAAGAAACGCTATATATATAAATTTAGCAACTATTTTTTCTAGTTTATATAATAAATACAAATCCAAAATTAGCAGCGATAAGTTTTGATTAATCGGCGTTGGGTTTACCTCAGCAGACGAAGAAACGCTATATATAAATTTAGCAACTATTTTTTCTAGTTTATATAATAAATACAAATCCAAAATCAGCATATAGCAATCCTATATTGAGTTGTATATAAAATATTGTTGCAAAAGGCAATAGGGGTAAAAATTTCAGAATCTTTATTTATTTTTGAATTTTTAACAGCTCATTTAGGATGGGCATATATAGCAGTCCTATTTCAGCCCTTGTAAAAATATCTCACAAAAAAGAAACAGCTCATCTGCTCCGTTCGGCAACAGAGTCTCAGATTTTTTATCTGTGTTTTGATTTATCACAAATGATTTAGGATTGCTATATATATATAATGAATTACAAATCAGTATGATATTAGTAGGAATTGACCTCGGCTGGCAGTCGGGAAAAAGTGGTTTATGTTGTCTACAATACTCAGACCAAAAATTAAGAGTATTAGACTTAGATTGCAAATTAGAAATTGAAGATATTTTGAATTGGATTGATACTTGGACTCCCCTACAAACACCCGCCATAATTGCTGTAGATGCTCCTACGATAATTCCAAATCAAACTGGAATGAGATTACCAGATAAACTGACTCATAAATATTTTGGTCGTTATCATGCGGGATGTTATCCGGCAAATCTTAACCGCCCTTTTGCTCAGAAAACAGTGAATTTTGGCATCAGTTTAGAAGCCAAAGGATTTAATCATGCACCAACAATTGAACCACAACAATTAGGACGTTTTCAAATCGAAGTTTATCCCCATCCAGCCATAGTTAATTTATTTAGTTTAGAAAAAATTTTGAAATATAAAAAAGGCAGATTAGCAGACCGTAAATCAGAACTTTTGAAACTCTACCAATACATAATAAATATCTTAACTACCCTCGAACCAACTCTAGACATTTCCGAGAATTTCCTAGATACTGAAAATATTAATAGTATAGCTACCCTCAAAATTACAGAAGATAAATTAGATAGTTTAATTTGTGCTTATATTGGTGCATACTGGTGGTATTGGGGTCAAGCAAAAAATTTGGTTTTGGGCGATCGCTCCACCGGATATATAGTAGTTCCTAAACGACTAGATTAAACCCTGCTAAAATTATGAAAGAAAATATAGTAGAACTCAAATCAGAAGTAGAAACTTTACAGAAACAAGTAGATACTTTACAGACACAAGTAGATACTCTTCGTCATCAACGTTCTTTTTTCCGAATTGATGTTAGTTTTCCTCAAGAGAATACTCCTGAAGCACTAGCTGAATTTCGGAAAAAAAATGCTGAAGAAGCTGCAAAGTGGCAAGAAGAATTACAAGAAATTAATCAATCTATCAAACTATTAGAAGCACAACTTAATCAGAAAAAAACTATATTAGCACCAAAAAAATCTCGACTGGAATGGCACCAACTACAAGAGCAAGTTTATTTAGGAGGAAAACAACTACAGGAACAAGTGCAAAAAGTCAACGAAAAAGCTAATCAACTTGAAGCAGAAATACAAAATCTCAAACAAATTTATCAACAATTAAATCCACTTTATTGTCAGTGGGTAGAAAACGATGCCAATATAGTAGACTTTAAGACTAAAACTATTCCTTATGTTTATGTTAAAAAAAATGGGTTTGAACTAGGAAATAAAGAAATAGAGTGAGAGAAAAAGGGAAGGAGAAAAAATATTAATATATATCTCTATTTTTGTTAGGTTTCCTTTGTCAACCCAACCTACAAATAGTAAATTTTTTGTCTAATTTTATTACCTGTAAAAGTCGGGAATACTGTAGGTTGGGTTAAGCGTCGGAGCGCAACCCAACATCTATAGTAAAACGAAGAGGGAAAAAGATTGAGATACATCTCTATTGTTGTTGGGTTTTCCACCTTAACCCAACCTACAAATAGTAAATTTTCTGTCTAATTTTATTACCTGTAAAAGTCGGGAATACTGTAGGTTGGGTTAAGCGTCGGAGCGCAACCCAACATCTATAGTAAAACGAAGAAGGAAAAAGATTGAGATACATCTTTATTTTTGTTGGGTTTCGTTCATATTTGTTGGGTTTATCCTACGGATAAGCTCCGCTAACGCGGACTCAACCCAACCTACGAATGGTAAATGTTTTGTATTAATTTTATGATTTGTCAAAGTAGAGAGTTAAATTTTAATTTATCTTTTAAAATCCAAAGAAACCAGCGATCGTAGGTAATAATTTTTCCCACTGCTCTATTAATTTTGCTGTCTTAGGTAACTCTGTAAATAAGCCTTTAAAAAATCTAATTACTCCTTTGGCTTTTTGTTGATTTCCCTGGGGATTTTTTCCAGCTTCTGCCAGACTTTCTAATTTCTTTAAAGCTTCTTCTTTATCCTCTTGACTCAAATTTGATTCTGCTTCAATTGCTTTTTGAAGTTGAGTCAAAGATTCTTTAATTCCTAGTTTATTTTGTTCGGAAGAATCTGGCAATTCATTAATAGAAGCAGTAACAGTAACACTAAGATCGCCTTGAACTTCATTACCCACAGTTAGAGGGGAATTTTGATTTGATCCAATGCTGATAGAGTTGTCTTTCATATTTGAACCTTACTTAATTATGAAAAATTTATTACTAGAACAATAATCCTATACCTTTTAGCTAGAAAGTTTACGGAATTATAGTAGCCACATCTACATCTCCCTGAATAGTATTGTTAGATAGGATAGGGGAATTAAAATTCGTTCCGACAATATTGCTTCCATTTATAGAGTAATCATTAAAGTTAAAGGTTGAGGGTTTTAATTTTTCAGAGCCAGAATTCATAACAACCCATAATTCAACAATTACTCTTTTAATCCACTGTTGATTTGAGCTAACTATAATGTTTTTATAGCCAGAATTTCCTTCAATAACTAGACCATACTGTTGAGAAGTTCTATTAGGTCGATAATGACACAATAGTAAAATATCAACAATTATCAATACTAAGCCCAATATTTGTAAATTTTTGTTTGAAGATTGAAGTAATATAACAGCTATAGAAATAAGTAATACAGTACCTAGAATTCGTAAAGTCGAAAAGCTTCTAGTTCTTTTTTTAGTGTTTTCAACTTCAATCAAACTAATACTGGTAATGTTGCTAATTTGATAAATAGTATTTTTATAGATTAAGGTTTTTCCTCTAATTTTTAGAACTGATGGTTCTACTTCTTCTGGTTCTGGATACGATTTTACTAAATTATCATTCACCCTTAATTTAACTTCAAAGTTATTCTTGTACTAGCGTACTTAGCAGTGAGCTTTTTTCAAACTGTACAACTTAAGTTTAGATAGACTAAAAATCTTAACTACTCATAATATTGAGTCATAAAATTTTCCATCACACCCTAAATCCTAATTTAAGAGTTAAATCCAGTTTTGACTATAGTAAATTGTTTGATTAAATCGTGATTTTTGTAAATAAAAATCAAATGAATGTAGAAAAATATCGTGAAACGTCCTATAAATATGAGCTAAAATGGTTGAAACTATTATCAGGACTAAACTCAATGACTATTACGGAAGTTTTGCAATTTGCCGATCGCCTAGTTTTTGCTCATAGAGGAAAACATTTAGATGATATTCAAGAAACTGTAATTAAAGGTGTTTGGCAAGGCAAAACTTATGAAAATATTGCACAAGAATGTAATCGTAGTGAAAGTCGAATTCGAGATGTGGGTTATCAGTTATGGAAAACTTTTTCCGAAAGTTTAGGGGAAGATATTAATAAATCTAATTTTTGCTCTAGTATTGAAAGATTACACATACAGGAAAAATTTTCTATTTGTAGAACTAACTGTAATTTTAACTTCGGGTCACAAACTTTATATCAATATCAAAAATACCCTCAAAATTCTCAAACCAAAGATGCAGCTAAAATAACTTACCAGGATTTAAGTATCGCCCCTACAATTAATCATGCTTACTTTTACGGACGTACTCAAGAACTAGAAATTTTATCCGACTATATCTTCCATCAAAAAACTCGTCTAATGTCAGTATTAGGATTAAGTGGTATAGGCAAAACAACCTTAGTCAAAAAATTTATTGACTTGAATATCCAACAGTTTGATGTAGTAATTTGGAGAAATTTAAAACTTGTTAAATCTCTAAACTCTCTAATGACCGAACTCTTAAAAAAAATCAGTCTCGAAAATCAAAATATTCTCATCTCAGACGAACAATTTACCCAATTTTTTGACTTATTATCTAGCCAAAAATGCTTGATTGTTCTTGACGACGTACAAAATATATTTATCAGTAGGAAATTTGCCGGACAATATCAATATCAACATACAGAATATCAAAACTTATTCCAGGCAGCCACTCAAATAGAGCATCAAAGTTGTTTAATATTAATCAGTCAAGAAAAAACTCAAGAAATGACTGCCTTAGACAGAGACTTATATCCAATTCAATGTTTAGAATTAGAAGGCTTAGATAATTCAACAGGAATAGAAATAATCCAAGAATATAAATTACAAGACCGAGACTATTGGTTGAATTTAAACAATATGTATCTGGGCAATCCCTTATATTTACAATATATATGTACTCTAATCAAAGATATTTTTCAAGATTTAGTATCTCAGTTTATAGCTGAAGGGAATTTAATTCTTACAGAAGAGATGAAATTACTTTTCGAGACCCTATACCAGAGGATGTCTGATATAGAAAAACAAATAGTTTTCAAAATGAGTAAATCCGATGAAAATGTTTCAATAGAAGACTTAAAAAAATCCTGCTCATTTTCCTCTATAGATATTATCAATGGATTACAATCTCTCAAAAGACGGTACTTATTAAATCAAATAAAAACTAACAATACCTTATTTAGCCTATCTTCCTTATTCAAGGAATATATTAAAAATTTTCAGATGCAAAATTAAACTATAGTGCTTCTCACAAAGAATAGAGACAATTATACCAATTTAATAAAATATTGCTTCATGGAATAGTTAGTAGGGAGTAGAGGAAAATAAGTATATGAAAAAAGAGAAAAAAGAGAAAAAAGATTAAATATTTACCGAAAAATTAAGGTTTCAAGCCTCTCCTTTCAGGGAGAAAAAAAAATTCCTTTTAACCAATCCTACCCATTTTAAGAAGAGGTAATTATTAATTATTAATTGTTAATTATTTAAAATATCTGTGAGTGAAAAAAAATTCTACTTAAGGCCCAAAATATAGATGAAGATGTAACTACCTTTTTCTGAATTTGGTATTATAGCGTTTCTCAAGTTACTGAGGTACAGTTGTTTTTATTCTTTTCTACTCCCTACTCCCTACTCCGCTTTTAAGTAAACTTTAGTTACAATCTAAAATCTACTATTTCCACAGGTGTCACCTACTTGTAAACTGACAGATCAGGACAATTATCTTGACCTGCTGATATAGCAGAAGGCAGAAGGTAGAGGGCAAAAGGCAGAAGAGAAAGGCTATCTGTAAATATTTGAGTTTAAAACTTTTGTTATGTCCGATCGCTATGCTGTGCTTGCTATTAAGATGAAAGATTTTAGAAATAGAAGGTAAATTAAATATGGCCGAATCAAGCCAAATACCGTATTTATTACGAGCAACTCAGGGTGAAATATTAGACCGCCCACCTGTATGGATGATGAGACAAGCAGGGCGCTACATGAAAGCTTATCGAGACTTACGAGAGAAATATCCTTCATTTCGCGATCGCTCTGAAAAAACAGATATTGCGGTGGAAATATCTCTGCAACCTTTCCGCGCCTTTGCACCAGATGGTGTGATTTTATTCTCGGATATCTTAACCCCACTGCCAGGAATAGGGATTAATTTTGATATTGTCGAAAGCAAAGGGCCAATGATTGACCCGCCCATTCGCTCCCAATCTCAAATTGACCAACTTCATCCTATTGAGCCGGAAGAGTCTCTACCTTTTATTAAGGAAATTTTACAAACTCTGAGGCAAGAAGTGGGCAACCAGGCTGCAGTTTTGGGTTTTGTCGGGGCTCCTTGGACTTTAGCTGCTTATGCTATAGAAGGTAAGAGTTGTAAGGATTATACTTTCATCAAGAGAATGGCTTTTTGTGAGCCGGAGATGTTGCATCAGTTTTTGGCCAAACTGGCAGATGCGATCGCCATTTATGCTCGTTACCAGATAAATAGTGGGGCACAAGTTATCCAAATGTTTGATTCTTGGGCTGGTCAACTGAGCCCCCAAGACTACGAAACTTTTGCTTTGCCTTATCAAAAACGGGTAGTGCAACAGGTTAAAGCTACTCACCCTAATACTCCATTCATTCTTTATATTAATGGTAGTGCTGGATTGTTAGAGAGAATGCCCCAGACTGGTGTTGATATAGTTAGTGTAGATTGGACTGTGGATATTGCCGAAGCTAGACATCGCCTCGGTAGAAATATGGGGGTACAGGGAAATATCGATCCTGGCGTGTTGTTCGGCTCTAAAGAGTTTATCAAAGCTCGGATTTTAGAAACTATTTCCAAAGCTGGCAACCGGGGTCATATTTTGAATCTAGGACATGGCGTTTTGCAAAAGACTCCAGAGGAGAATGTGGCCTTCTTCTTTGAAACTGCTAAACAAGTAGACAAATTGTTAGCAGTAACTGCTTAAGCTCAAATATACAACTCCAAGGTGCTATCTGGCTTTGGAGTTAGCTATCAATTTTTTATCGCTACTTAGCTAGTTTAGGAGAGCAAAGCTAATTTGAGATTTCGATTGTTTTTATTTCGATCGGGGCGGGTTACAAACCCACCCCTAAATTTGTTATTTAATATTGAGTCGAGTTGTAACTGATTTATAGCATTTTGTATGTAGCTGAAATATCTTATAACAGTTTCAAAAAATATTGCTACAAAATATTAGGCTTCTAGTGGTTAGTAAGTATATAGCAATCCTAAATGATTTGTGAAAAATTTAGATGTATTTATTTTGTCTTCTACCTACCACCTAATACCTACCACCTACCACCACCAAAAATTTATAACTGAAATAGGGCGTTGCTGATTTGAGGTATGAAATTAAACTAGTGGTAAATTTTCAGCCAAAACAACGCGTGCAAATTATACCTATTTAGTCACCGAAAAACTCCTTTCTACCTACTGACTCCTGACTACTGACTCCTATAAAATCATACATTTATTCAGCAACGCCAAATAGGATTGCTATAGATTCATACTATTTCTTTTGTTTGAGACTAAAATAGCTCTATAATTTACTTAACAAGGTAAGGGATGAGCACAAAAATAATGTACCAGTGTCTAGCTTTCTCGGTGGGCAAAATATTCTTTGGTGTATGTTTTAATTGAGTCGATATCTTCATTTTGCCCACCCTACTTTAATTGGTAGTTTATTTCAACGCAAGTTCCTAACCTCAAGCAGAGAAGTATTCTTCCAGCAAACAGCTATTTCTGCATTTATTTCTCATTGTCTGTGGCAAATCTTTTAACAGTTTTTTACTCATTTGTCTACTGTAACTATCTTCGCGTCAGGAAAAATAAAGAAGGAAAAAACTAGGATTTTAGATTGGAGATTTGGGATTGAAAAAAATCTGTCTGCACAGAGAGAGTTTTCCAATTTCCTTTTGATCATCACCTTTTTTATCAATTATATTATACATCGCTATTTTCCCTTTTGCCTTTTGACTAAAACCCAAATTTTTCACCCGATCTAGCTAAGAAAGGGTCTAAGCCTCTGTGGCTAGAGAAAATTTAATTGCTATAGTATTAAAAGGTCGTATCAACTATAAATATAACTTTACCGAATAATTAAGGTAAAAAGCCTCTTCTTTTAAGAAGAAAAGCGGTCGTTTGCGCAGCATTCCGTAGGATGGGATGGCGAGGATACCTCGCCATATCCAATCGACCAAGAGAAGTCAATAATTTTCTCATTGGTATCAATCCTCT
>JBARXI010000817.1:0-2021 GCA_049647275.1 Microcoleaceae cyanobacterium | reverse complement strand
GCCTTATTAAGGGGGGATTGAGGGGGGATTGCCTTGTTAAGGGGGGATTGAGGGGGGATTGCCTGATTAAGGGGGGATTGAGGGGGGATTTCTCCCTTTTGAAGAGAAGGCTCAGAGGAGATAGGATTAGCGACGCGCTCAAATGCGTCTAATAATTGTTGAACTTGAGATGAGCGTCCATAGAGTTTTTCGGGGATAATAAAATGGTCACAAATATCTTGTTTTCCAATGTCAAAGTCTTCTATTTTTCCAGTATTTTCTAACTGCTTTAAACAACTTTCTAAATCTTTTTGAATTCCCCAAGCACTCTGATAACGCTCTTCGGCATTTTTTGCCATCAATTTCATCACAATATTAGAAATCACTTCCGGAATCTCTTCTAAATTACCTAATCTCGGAGGCATTTTAGCAATATGACAATGCACTAATTCCATTGCATCAGTCACATCAAAGGGTAACTTTCCACTGAATAATTCATACAAAGTTATACCGAAAGAATAAAAATCAGTTCGGTAATCAATTCCTCGATTCATTCGTCCAGTTTGTTCGGGAGAAATATAAGCAAGTGTTCCTTCGAGGATATTCGGATTTTTCAGAACTTGGGTTTCTTTTGGCAGTAAAGAAGCAATACTAAAGTCAATAAGTTGAATGTCAAAGGTTGCCGGATGAATTAAAATATTCGCGGGTTTAATATCTTTATGAATAATACGATGGTGATAGAGTCCGGCTAAAATCTCAGCCAGTTGAATTCCAATAGTTAGACAGTCTCTCAAACTCAAAGAATTATCTTTAGTATACTCGTCAAGAGAAATATAACCTTCATCCCCCATCACTAAGATTAAACTATTCCGATAATTTTCCAGAGCGAGCGGTTGCACAACTCCTGGTAAGTTCAGATTTTGTGCGATCGTATATTGATGGCGAAATTGAATGAGTTCATTAAAACTGGGATATTCACTTCGTAATAATTTCAGGATAACGGGTTTGTTGTCTGAAATGTGTTGAGCGCGATAAACTAAAGATTTTTTTCCTTGATGAATACATTCAACAGTCTGATAATTTTGAAAGTTTAAAGTTTTATTATCGTTCATTGTTATGCTCCTGACCTATGTTTGAATTAAAGTTTTCATCGGGCTAATGGCTCTAAAAATACTGTTATAATATTGATTGCGGAACTTCAATAGTTGATGAAAACAGGGATATTCACTCCTCAAAAGTTTCACCACAACCGACTTAACTATCTCAAATGCTTTGAGCGCGATAGACCAGAGTTTTAGACCCTGTATCTAAACAGTCAATAATCTGATAATTTTTAAGTTGTAAAGTAGTGTTAGTCATGGACTAAAACTCCTGGTTTAAAAGTTAGTTATAGTAAGTGAGACTTTGTGACCCATCTATTGATGGCAATTGACCAATAACACAATAGATTGGCCATCTCAAAATTGAATTTTTTATTTACATACATCCAGTTTAAATCGAAACCTATTTGAAAAACTCAGTGTTGCTACTGATTTTATAAATATTTCTAGTAATTTTTATTAAAATAAGCTAAAATTATCAGGTCAGGTTAATTAATTTTTATCTCGCTTGTTTCTTTTTTGAAACCTTGGGGAAAACAAGTTATTCAACAAGAAAATAAATTATCTTTGACCATTCCCAGAAATAACATTGGTAGGGATAAATCTTTAACTCTAACCTTTCTCAAGTTACTGAGGTACAGTTGTTTTTCTTCTTTTCTACTCCCTACTGCCTACTCCCTAAAATAAACGAATTTTGTACTTCACGCTTTTGGGAAATTGCTATATCATAAACATCAAATAAAAAGAGAGCATCGGAAACTAAAATATGACCAATAAGTCAGTCTTAGCGAAAGACAAAAAAAACCAGAAGTCAGGAATTAGACTAACTGGAAATCAGAAAAGTTGGCTAATATCCGCCCATGTTATTTCCGGAGCAATTTGGTTTGGTACAGCCCTTTCTATGGTAGTTATGGTAGTTCATAATCTTAATACTACTAACGG
>JBARXI010000816.1:0-5691 GCA_049647275.1 Microcoleaceae cyanobacterium | reverse complement strand
TTAAGAGTGTAGGGATCATTACTACACCGAACCAGCCAATATAAATGCGGTTTTCGGTGCTGGTGATCCAGCTACAGAACTTTTCCCAAACGTTGGCGTTTTCACGCTGTTGTAAGGTGGTTGTCATGTGTTTATGATTGCTATGTATTTTTCGAGGTTCTCGAAAGCGTTTTTGCTTCCTTGTTTACTATATTAATCATCTAATTTAGTTTTGTAAAGGGTTTTAAGAAAAGTATTTTTGAATTTTATTATAAGTTATGCTTATGCTCTGTCTCTTGGACTCTCAGAACTAGATAAGTGACCAGGGATCGATGCAAAAGTTAAAAGTTGGGCAGACTCCAATTAATTTTGACTTTTAATTTTGACTTTGAGAGGGACAGGCTTTATACTCAGGTTCTTCATAGGCCACTCATATTTATAGCTAAGTAGCTAGGGGTAATTAAACGTGAGTATGTCCGAAGCGACTGGAACGGAGTACAACCTTTGAGATTAATTTACATTTTGTTACACAGTGAGGTTGATTCCTGCCTACCTATTTAAACCTGCCCCTAAATTGCTAATCTTGATTTAGCCAGGAGGCCACTGCAATTGACGACCTCCAAGAAGATGAATATGCAGATGGTCAACAGTTTGACCGCCATCGAAGCCGTTATTTACCACAACACGATAGCCATTGTCAAGTCCTGCTTCTTCAGCAACCCGCTTGACAGTTAGCAACAAATGCCCCATTAAAGCGTGGTCTTCAGGTACAGCATCGGCTAACTTGGGAATAGGTTTTTTCGGAATCACCAGGATATGAACAGGGGCTTGAGGATTAATATCTTTGAAGGCGAGGGCCATATCATCCTCATAAACAATATCCGCCGGAATCTCGCGTCGGATAATCTTACCGAAAAGGGTGTCTTGCTCGCTCATTTATCTATTTAAGAAAACTAACTATACACAGAATATAGGAATTCCCTAGTAAATTAGATTCTCAAACTTACCAGGAATTAATGGCCAAGCTTTAAATATGCGATCGCATATTATGTGAATAGTCTTTTCGGACTCTCAAATATGGCCTTACCTTGAAAACCATTTGTCCAAATAATTGTTATTTTGCCTTCTCAAAGTAAAAAGCTCTTCTGGTCATCCTGCTATTACTAATTCTTTGCAGACACTTTTTTGTAATTGCCGTAGGTGATACACAAAAGTGTATTGGCGGTAGCCTGGATACTGAAGTTACCTCCAGGTGTTCGAGTCGTTCCTCGGATACTCTTTCTAGTAAGTTTATCTCTCTCGGAAAAAGCCCGTCATTTATCGTTTTGCTGCTAAATCAAAAATGATTAATTTCCAAGATTTTGATTAACTTTTCCTCTATCTGATAAATAATCTGTTGATAATAATTAGCCATTTCAGCCTTATCAACGCTAGGAGAAAAAACCTCGCTACTATTCTTAGTTGACTGGCAAATAGTTAAGGTTATTTCAATTACGATCGCCTTTATAAAAAGTCAGTAGGGCCTAAATATGGAAAAATTATTACCCATCACACTCGCTATTTAGCTAACCACATCTGCGACAATCATGTTCAAGAATTTATTCTGCGCAACAATCTATCAGACTATCAGAACTTGTTGACGATCGCCTCGAGTATGCAAAGTTTAACCAAATTTTTGATTTATTCGGATTTGGGTTAATGGCGCGAGCTATGCTACTAGTCCGGACTTATCCCATTAGCCGATTTGAATCTGAAGGGAGTTTTAAACGTAGATTAGGGTTTGGCCAAGAAGAAAGGTCAAGCGGTCAAGTTGAAAGTTTTAGCAGCTCAGGCTCGAAAATTGCCAAATCTGAACTCTATAACTGGAGTCGTACGACGGTAGCCAATAAAAGATTAATTTCTCAAGTTGGACTAGAAGTTCAGGCCAAGTTTGAAGAACACAAGGCCAAACTCAACAGTCAGCCGGAGAAACAGGGCAAAAACCCAACTGGAAAATTTACTAACTTAGTCCACTCTCGGACTGTGGCCTTTGCTTTGAGAAGGCTATTTCCTTTGTTAAAATCTCATTGTGTTGATTGATTTTTATATTTAACCTACTAAATTAATATGCTAGCTAGAGTCTGGAGTGCATCAATAGTCGGCATCGAGGCCGTAAAAGTGGGTGTCGAAGTCGATGTATCTGGGGGACTGCCAAAAGTTGTCGTTGTGGGATTGCCAGATGCAGCGGTTCAAGAATCAAAGGAAAGAGTCAAAGCCACTCTGAAAAATTGCGGTTATGCCTTCCCTATGCGGAAAATTCTGGTTAATCTCACCCCCGCAGATTTACGCAAGGAAGGCCCCAGTTTTGACTTGCCTATTAGTATGGGAATTTTGGCTGCCTCCCAACAAGTGAAAGCAGACCTGCTCGGAGACCATCTATTTTTAGGAGAAGTTTCCCTCGACGGTACATTACGACCAGTTGCTGGAATTTTACCTATTGCCGCAGCAGCCAAAAAAATGGGAATCAGCGGGTTAGTTGTGCCTGCTGCCAATGCAAAGGAAGCAGCAGTAGTTGAGGGGTTATCGGTTTATGGATTTGACAATATATTTGATGTTACTGATTTTTTGAATAATCCCGCAGGCTTTTCTCCTACAGAAGTAAACGTTGCTGAAATTTTGGCAAAACAACAATTTTCTGGTTTAGATTTAAAAGAAGTTAAAGGACAAAATCATGCTCGTCGTGCTTTGGAAATAGCTGCTGCAGGGGGGCATAATTTGATTTTTGTCGGCCCTCCTGGCAGTGGTAAAACTATGTTGGCGCGACGTTTACCGGGCATTTTGCCTCCGTTGAGTTTTGAGGAGGCGTTGGAAGTGACTCAAATTTATTCTGTGGCGGGGTTGTTGAAAGATAGGGGGAGTTTGGTGAGCGATCGCCCGTTTCGCAGTCCGCACCATTCTGCATCAGGTCCGTCTTTAGTGGGTGGAGGCAGTTTTCCACGACCGGGGGAAATTTCTTTGGCTCATCGAGGGGTATTATTTTTGGATGAGTTAACAGAATTTAATCGCAATGTTTTGGAATATTTGCGTCAACCGTTGGAAGATGGGGTGGTGACAATATCGCGCACCCGAATGTCGGTGGAATTTCCGGCTCAGTTTACTTTGGTGGCGAGTACAAACCCTTGCCCATGCGGTTATTATGGAGATTCGATTCAACAATGCACTTGTTCGCCACGGCAACGAGAGCAATATTGGGGAAAACTTTCGGGACCGTTGATGGATAGGATAGATTTGCAGGTAATAGTTAGTCGGTTGAAAGCAGAGGAAATTACGAGACAGGATACTGGGGAAGGGTCAGTGGATGTAAGGGAGAGGGTGAGAGTTGCACGCGATCGCGCACGACATAGGTTTAAGGGAGAGGCTGGTTTAAGTTGTAATGCTCAGATGCAGAGTCGTCATTTTCGCAAGTGGTGCAAGTTGGATGATAATATTCGGAATTTATTGGAGGGGGCGATTAGAAAGTTGGGTTTGTCAGCGAGGGCGAGCGATCGGATTTTGAAGGTGGCGAGAACTATTGCTGACTTAGCGGGGGATGAGGAGTTGAAAGTTGCTTATGTGGCTGAAGCGATTCAATATCGGACTATCGATCGGATGCAGTAATTGATGAAATAATGAAAAAAACAATGGTTAATCAAATGAGAAAAAATCGCTATCTTAGTGCGACAGGGCCAAATATTCGGTTCTTGGATACTCCTTGTTAAGCAGCTAGGTGGAGTATTTTTTCTCGCTTTTGTTGTAATATTTCTATAATTTCCATTGTCTAACTAACAAGAATTTTATTATTCTTCTTCAGATAATTTTTCCTGAGTTGCTTCTTTTGAGTGCGGCAAAAGTATAGGGTTTATTTGATATTCGGCAGATTTATCTGTGGGTAAACGACGCACTAAGTCAAATTGTACTAACCTATCTAATATTGGTAATACTTGACTAAATTCTTGCACTTTCATCTGCTTTAGGTCGTTCATTGTGGCGCTGGTGTCTGACAATAACCCTCTTTCTAATATTAAATCAAGCACATAATAATCTTCTGGACTCAATTCTGACTGCCCCCGTAATTCCTGACTGACATATTCTAAACCTTGCTGAAATACTTCTGGGGTGATTTTTTCGGCTTTCAATTCTGCTGCTTTCAGTAATACATAGTTAGCGATGCGGTTAAACCAACGGGGAATACCTTCGGAGCGTTGGCAGAGTTGTTTTGCTGTTTCCAGAGTAAAGGGATGAACTGTCTCAGGATTTTCTGGGTCTTTGTTTGTTTCTTTGATGCGGGCGCTTTCGAGATAGTTAATTAACATTTGATATGTTGTCGGTTGGTCTAATTCTTTGATTTCTAATGCTAGATCGAATAATCCTCTTTCGCTGATGAGCAGATCGCGAGTCAAACCTGAAGGATGCCCCGTTAAAATAAACCAAGCATCTCCTTTCAGCATTCCTTGAGCATTGTGCAATAATTGACGGACGCGATCGGGGTCTTGTTTGTCTAAGTCATCTATAGCAACAACAACACGAGTATATTTTTGCAGCGCTCTGTCTAATAAATCTTGAAAGGCAAGTGTGGGAAATTGAGGCGGGTTAACTGTTTCACTTTCTTCTTCAAAACTGCCACCAATACCTGCGATTTTTCCTTCTAATTTCGTCTTGGTTTTTCGAGTTAATTCACTGACTAATCCCATTTGCTTTAACTGTTGTTGTGCCCATTCATCGTTTGGCATACTTCGAGCTAGGGCAATAAGAGCAGCAGTCGCTAAGTCAGTTTTTTCTGTAGGGAGACTAATATATGTAGCTAGGGTATCTTTGCTTTTACGTTGCAAGACGCTTAATACTTCCAGAATAAAGGCTGTTTTGCCAATGCCAACGGGGCCATACACTAATATCCGCTTCCGTTCCCGCCCCCGCAACAAATTAAATATCTGCTTGAGTTCCTTAGTACGGCCTGTGAAAACTTTGTCTAGGTTTGACCGCAAGCTAGAAGCACTTTCAGAAAAAGGAATTTCCTCAAGATTCCAGCTAGACCAAATATTGCCCGTTTCATCCCAGAGTTTATCTGCTTCACTCATGTTGATTGTTTCTGTCTGATTTTGTGAATAAATTGGATAAGTTCCTGAGTATTCTCAATTCCTTGTTTATGGTCGATTGTATCATAAATTTCCCTAGCTTGGTTTAACTCTTGTAAGGCATCGTCGATATATCCAACGGAAATCATTAGTCTACCTAATCCAGTTTTGCAAGTAGCTATTCCTGGTTGATTATCAATATGTTGGTAGATGCGGAGAGCGTCGTGATAATGAAGGCGGGCCTTGTCGAGGTTACTCATTAGATGATGGGTGCGTGCTATTTGATAGATTGTATCTGCGCGAGATTCGAGGTCTTCTGTTTGGCGATAAAAGGCGAGGGTTTCTTCTAGGTGGGATAGTCCGTCATACCATTTTCCTTGTTGAACGAGTAGTTTACCAATATTATGTTGAGTTTCTGCCCAATCTTTAGGAAAGGCTTCACGGGTGTAGATTTTTAAGGCATTTTGAGAATTGGCGATCGCCAATTCTAGATTTTCTGATTGGAAAGTTTCAATCGCATTTTTAAGATTCTCAGCCTTGTCATCGCAAACTCTATTACTGTAGAAAGCACCCAGGTTCTTTTGAGTAGCTGCCCAGTCGATGGGGAAGTCAGTTTGGGTGT
>JBARXI010000815.1:0-6773 GCA_049647275.1 Microcoleaceae cyanobacterium | reverse complement strand
GCTTTCACCTCTGCATCTGAGGGCAGGTCTCTCACCTGAAATGTAATCAGTTTTCCTGGTCATTAATGGCTAGGATTGCCGTCCCATAAGCTTTTGAGGGCTTAATTTAGGCTAACGAATCGCACTTTTTTAATTCAAATATAAAAATCAGGAATAGGGGATGGGTGTTTTCAGATAGAATTCAAAATCTCAAACGGAATCTAGGAAATTAGATATTGATTTTAGATTTTACTCCATACCCCATACCCCATTTTCCTTAACTATTGCATCATCTGAACTTGCTCTGGCTGCCACACTGGAGCACCTGTACCCACACGAGGACGTGGTTGAGTACTTGGTATTTCGTTGACTACACCGGCTTGAGTTCTGACTTGCACACAGCTTGGTGTAAACAGAAAAATGCTTTCACCAATGCGTTCTTGATGACCATCAAGAGCATAAGTACCGCCTGCTACAAAGTCCACTGCCCGTTGGGCTTGGTCTGGGTCCATAATAGTCAAATTTAAAACCACAGACTTGCGTTCCCGCAAAGCACGAATTGCTTGAGGCATTTCTTCAAAAGTGCGTGGTTCCATTACCACAACTTCTGACATTCCATTCAAAGCGCCAGGCATTCCAATCACGTTGTTCATAACTGATCCCATTCCAGATTCTGGTTTAACAACTCCAGTACTACCATTAGTAGTAGTCGTTCCTGTCGTCGCAGTGGCCCGATTACGGAATCGGCGGTTATTGCGACTTTCCTCCTCGGTAGCTACGGCAGCAGGAGGTTGCTGTTGTGGTGGATAAACACTCTGGTACTGTTCTCCCTCCACTTCGTCGTACTCATATTCATACTCAACTGGTTCGTTGAGTCCTACAAAATCTCGTAGTTTGGAAATAATATTATTCACTATTAAATTGCTCCTTCACTACTTCTGCATAAAACTGATACAAAACGTCATAACATGACAATTTGATCTTGTACAGACGTTTGATGAAACGCTGCTACTGCTTTAAAGGAGACTGTCAGCGGTACTTTATCCACAGGCATGTTCCGAGGCACGTTTGCGCAGCATGACCTAGGATAGCAATCTAGCCGACCGCAGTTAGCTAGAAATTATAACTTAATCACGATCGTGATGCCAGACTAGCCATAAGTAGGGATAATTCATGCCCCTAGTTCACCACAATTGTTCTAAGATTGACAAGGCGCACCTAAATATTTGGCCTTTGTTTCTCTTTTTGTTAAACATTATTGGGTATTGGTATCCATACACCTACAATCAATAACACAATTTTTGTATTGTTTTATCAGGTTAATTCTTAACTAAGTTATTGCTCCTCTCACCAAATATAATCCTACCTAGTCTAACCATGGTAGTACCGGCAGTTATTGCTAGATTATAATCACCTGACATTCCCATCGAAAGCTCACGAATCTTGATTTGAGAAAAATCTTTCCGGCTAATTTCTTCAGCTAATTCTTGAGTTTTCTCAAATACTGATAGGGTTTGTATATCATCTAACCCTTGAGGTGGAATTGTCATTAGGCCCTGAATTTTGAGATTTTGACATAGATTTAACTCTGGCAAATCAGTCAGTAACTGTGGTATAGTCCACCCTGATTTATGAGGATCGGGGAAAATTTTGACTTGTAAGCAAATATTAGGACTACAAGATAAATCTTTTGCTAAACGGTCTAGACGTTTGGCCAATTTTAAGCTGTCTAAAGAATGAATCCATTGAAATTGCTGCACAGCTTTTGCAGCTTTATTAGTTTGCAAGTGGCCAATTAGATGCCAGGTGATTTCCGGTAAATCTTGTAATTGGGCTTGTTTTTCTTCTGCTTCCTGAACCCGGTTTTCCCCAAAATCTCGTATTCCTGCTGCATAAGCTGCACGAATAGCATCAACTGAGACCTGTTTACTTACAGCAATTAATCGCACTGAGTCAGGTAGATTAGCTCTAATATGGGCAATACGTTCAGCAATGAATTCAACCATATCCTAATATCTGGACTTTAGAGTTTATCAAACAATCAAGGGTTTAATACCTCGCCCCTTTGGGGCATGAGTGCTATGATTAAAGTATCTATGAAGTATAGCTAATAACACTCGAAAAACCTGTAGTGATGTTAAATCACAAACTCATTGGTAGTCGGTGTTACTCAAGATTTTGATTTAAAGCCAAATCAGTCTGCCTTGAGGAACAAGGTGGACTTAAAACCAAAATTTCTGTTTATATCGCCTGGCGCTTACTAATAGTAATATTTGTCTAGGTAATAATCAAAGAAGCATAAAACCTGAGTCGTGAGATTTGGGAATCTCCTTTACTTCAACACCCAGAGCATGTGAAATCTTTGTCTAGATCAGATAGTTGACTGAAATATAACTAGACAGTTTACAAAAAAAGGGTGATTATTGAAAAGTATTTTTGTGAACTTGCTGGAGTTTTTGATACTCCTGAGATTGACCACTACGACGTAGTTGGCGAAGACGAATTTCTACCATTAAACGCGCGTCGGATCGACCTACTGGTTCAAATTTTATACCACCCATTCCATTGGTTACTAAAAAAAATAAACGTTGGGCATAGAGGGTTGTGAATAATTCCTGGCTATCCTCAACCAAGCACACCCTATATAAGAGGCCAAAATTAGGATGATTCATGTAAGTTTCGTTGGTCATTGAGGCTTAAAATCAGCAGAGAATAACAAAAGTTTTAAATAGTTTAGTGGCCTTTAAATCTTCTCGGCCCCTATGTATTTAGGTTTTAGATTTTAACAGATGATGTTTATATTTTTTGTGCATTGTATTTAGATAGATGCTTGCAAACATGAATATATCCGTAATTTTTTTTTGCAAATAGCGATAAAATTAATGATTTTATCGGGGTTTTCATTACACCATCTACATTTTTTATCTGATAAATATAAACTACATTATTAGGTATCTCAGAGCACTTTTTGAATTTTTTGAATTTTTTGTACTTAATTTACTTTAGATTTAGTAACAATACCAAATAATTGCTTGTTTATATCTAAATATAATTTTGTCTTAACCTTGTCCTCCCCAAACCAACCTAATCCACCAGAATAACACTAAATTAACCAAAACTACTAAGTCTAATGTCTTTAAACGTAGATCGTGCCATTCCACTCTGTGTTGGTCAGGAGTTGTAAAACCTCGCACTTTCATTGCACAGGCAATTTGATCTGCCCGTAATAGTAGATTTTCTAATAGTCTTTCTGCTACTATTAGCCAGATTTGTGAGGCTTGTCGCAGCCCTAATTTTTTCCAGTTAATTGCTCTAGTTCGTACTGAACGAACTAAATTTTGTATTTCTTCTAGAACTAGGGGAATAAATCTTAAAGATAATGTTAAGGTTAAACTAATTTCAGTAACTGGTAAATTTAATTTTCTCAGAGGTTGCATTAAGTCTTCTATACCGGCAGTAATTTCTTCTGAAGCTGTGGTCAAAAGGTAGAGGTTTGTACTATAAATCACTGTAAATAATAATGTACTAATACGGATTCCTAAATCTATAGAACGACGAGTTATAGTAATAGGCCCTTGTTGAAAAATTACATAACTATAAGAGGTCGGTTGAGGTAAATCAGTCGGTTTAGGAATTTCTGGAGATGTCTGTTGTGGACTTTCTGTTTGGTGCAGCAAGCCAAAAATATTCTTCCAAGTTTTGGTAGCTGGCGCTGGTGGTAAACTAGCTGGTTTTTGAGAAAAAGCTAGTTCATCTTTTGGTAGACGGGGTTGATAGTCAATCGGAAGTCCATCAGGAGCAATCGCGCCACTAATAAAAAATACTAACAGACAAAACATTAACAACCAACCCATTTGTCGTTTCCAAACCCTTAAGGGAATTGAGGCAGTAAATGTTAAAAAAATTAACACCCCTACCAATATTAAACGCCACATAGAACTTCCTAAAACAGGAGTAAGAAGAAAGCTCATTAGCCAGAGTAATTTCACTCTGGGGTCGATTTTATGTAGCCATGTTACGGGTTTTTCTAGGTATAATCCTAGGGGAAGCGATCGTAATAAATCCATCTTAAAATTAAGTCAAAAGTTAAAAGTTAAAAGTTGATTTTTAGGGGTAGCTTCCGTAATCAAAGGAGACTATGCCCACTCTACTTATTATCAATATCAATTCTGTTTAATTAACCACAAAAAACATACCCTCTCTCTGTCTCTCTGTTTAGCACTGTTGAGCAAGTTTTTATTGTCGCCACTATTTCCAGTAACTTCTGTTCTTAATTATTTACAAGTACTCAACGGATATAATATAATTCCTCTAAACACGAGTAGCTCTATTCACAGTATTTTGTTCTACTTCTCTAGCTTTTTTGCCCCGCCAAAGTAATCTAATTGGCGTACCTTTGAACCCTAAATGTTGACGAAACTGACTTTGTATATAGCGACGGTAATTATCATGAAAACGCTTGGGGTCGTTAACAAATAATGCAATTGTTGGTGGTTTACTTGTTACTTGAGTTCCATAATAAATTTTTCCTTGACGACCTTGACGACTGGTTGGGGGAGAATTCCAACTAATTGCTTCTTCTAATACTTCATTAATCACAGAAGTTGTGACGCGACGTTGATATTCATTAGCTGCATTATCAATCAAATCTATTATTTTCTCTACCCGTTGACCTGTTAATGCACTGATAAAAATCATTTCAGCCCATTCAACAAAATATAGTCGCGACCTTACTTCTTGTTCATAAGTATAAATAGTGTAAGAATCTTTTTCTACTGCATCCCATTTATTCACGACTATCACACAGGCTCTTCCTTCTTCAATAATCCGATTAGCAAGTTTTTGATCTTGTTCTGTTACACCATCTAAAGCATCAATTACAAATAGAACTACTTCGGCACGACGAATAGCTTTAAAAGCTCGATTAATACCAAAAAATTCAGCACCATATTCGACATTTTTCTTCTTCCTAATTCCTGCAGTATCAATCAAACGATAAGTTTTTCCATTCCGTTCTACTACAGTATCAATAGCATCTCGTGTAGTACCAGAAATCGGGCTAACAATTGCACGATTTTCTCCAATAAATGCGTTTAATAAACTAGATTTGCCAACATTAGGACGACCAACAATTGCAACTTTAATTTCATTTAAATCTATAATTTCTTCGAGAGGAGGTAAATGGGTAATTAACTCATCTAATAATTCGCCGGTGCCATTGCCATGAATGCCAGAAATGGGGTAAGGTTCCCCTAGCCCCAATTCCCAAAACATGGCTGCTTGACTCAAGCCTTCTGTTAGGGATTCGCATTTATTGACAGCTATAAAAGTGGGAATGGGTTGTTGACGCAGCCATTGGGCGATCGCTTCATCTCCTCCAGTCAGACCTTGTTGGCCATCGACGACAAAAATAGCTACGCTTGCTTCTGTGAGGGCTGCCATAGCTTGTTCGCGGATTAGGGGTAAAAATTCTGTATCGTCGTCAAATATTAGGCCCCCTGTATCGACTATTTGAAATTCTCTGTCTCGCCAATATGCTGTACGATAGGTGCGATCACGAGTAATTCCTGGTTCATCGTGGACAATGGCATCTTTTGTTTCGGCCAGGCGATTCACAATTGTGGACTTCCCCACATTGGGTCTGCCAATAATAGCAACAATAGGTAAAGGCATAGTTAGTTTTAATTATTTTAACTAAATCAAAAATATTCAACTTTCTATTATAGCAAGAATTTGGTAACTTTACATAATTAAAAACTAGACTGCGAAAATAAAAAATATCTGAATAGATGCACTCTTGCATGATGAAATTTTAACTCGAAGAGTTATTTCAATGATTCAAATAATATTAATGTGAAAATTTGTTGTTGAGGTGGCTTCAATTTATTAGCTGGGAGTAACTAAATTTGACAACTATCTAGACGAGATAGAAGTAACTCCCAACCCACACGAGCAAACCGTGTTTGCCAGTAAATTGAGAAAGTTGTAGGCACTAACCAAGTTACCGGGAGATGTCCGACTGGAGCGGTGATATCAAAAATTAAATCTTCATAGTTTAACCAGCGGTCGCCAGATCGCCATCCCACTTTTTGTGCTAGTTGGGAATAGTTTTTTTGAACTTTTTGATAAATATGGTTGATGACGCTAAAGCCAAAACGTCTTTGACTATATTGTATCCATAGTCTATCGATATCAATTAAATCGGTACAAGAAAATTGCTGAATATCTGTTTGGGTGAGCAGCAAATTATCTCTTTTGTCAGCACCTGCGGTTGCTAACATAATTTGCCTGGTTTTAATATCTGCTTCTTGCCAATTTTTTACTGCTAATAAACTTTCTAGTTGACTTAATTTGTTAGTCATGGTGAGTTTGGTGATAAATTGCGTAACTAATATATCATGGGAAGGGTGATTTCAGTAGTCTGATTGATAGTTTTTCGGCGTTGGTGAATCAAGCTATGAAATCTAAATTTGTCAAATATAAAATGCTTTGAAATTAAGAGTTAGGCAATCGCTTTTCAATAAAAATCATAGCCAAAATCACCAACGCCCGCCAGTTTTTCTAGATTTAGTTGATGTATAGCACTACGCAAATAAGTGAGGATATTTCTAGAAATATTTATAAAATTCTAATAAGTGCTTAAACAAAATTCATTACATATTTATCACCTAAGTTATCAAGCACTTTTTTCAGATAGTTCATTAAAGTTTTCCAACTCTCAGGCGCATTAATTTCCATCCATTCATATTTAATAATTTTTCCGATAATTTCAATTAATTTGAGCTTGGTAGAGT
>JBARXI010000814.1:0-35524 GCA_049647275.1 Microcoleaceae cyanobacterium | reverse complement strand
CAAAAAGAACGAGACGAACTTGCCAAGCTCAATCTCATCGCCTGTCGCAAAGCTAAAGCAGCCACCGCCTATCAAGCTGCGAAGGAATATAGTAGTATTGGATTGTCAATGCTTGGAGAAAATGTCTGGGACAGCCAATATGAAACAATGCTAGCACTTCACGATGCAGCCACCGAACTAGCTGCATTTTGCGGTGACGCCGAGGCGATGGAACGCTTCGCTGGGATAGTTATGGCCAAGGCAGAAACGTTACTGGAAAAGGTCAACGTTTACCGGATAAAAATGCAATTTCAGATATCCCAGGACAAATACGCCGAAGCCATTACCATCGGCCAACAAATCTTAGCAGAACTGGGTATCGTCTTTCCGGCAACGCCTGAAGAGGAGGATATTCAACGCAGCATTGCAGAGATCGAAACGCTGATCGGGGAAAGGGAAATAGAAGATTTGGTTCGTTTGCCAAAGATGCAGGATAGAGAAAAAATTGCCATTACTCGGATTGTTAATACCCTCATACCAGCCACCGTAGCCACCGGTTCTCCTTTGTTCTTATTACTCATTACCCTGTCAGTCAAGCTATCTATTCAATATGGAAATACCGAAGCATCCGGCTTTACTTATGCCTTATATGGTTACATTTGCTGTAATATAAAGCAGAATGTGGATGCAGGGGTAAAGTTTGGTAAATTGGCGCTCCAGGTTGTTTCACAATTAGATGCTAAAGCTGTTAAAGCAGAAGCGTTAAACGTAATTGTGGTATGTATTTGGCATCTGAAATATCATCTTAAAGAAACGCTATTGCTTTGTCTAGAAGGCTATACCAGTGCCTTAGAAACTGGAAATAACGAGTATGCAGCATCTTGCGCTCATGTATATTGTATGTATTCCTTATGGTGCGCTCGATCGCTTTCGAGCTTGGAACAGGAGGCTCGTGCCTACTCCAATAAGTTGCAGCAACTGAATCAATTGAGAACGGGCAATCAATGTCGAATTTATTGGCAAACTATTTTAAATTTGCTAGGGGTTGCAGAGAATACTACCATTTTATCTGGGGAGGCAATCTCGGAAGCAGAATTTCTCAGTTCTAATAATGACTTGTCTTCCTTCGCTATATTCTATCCCCACAAGCTGATGCTTTGCTACCTGTTTGGGGAAATAGAATCTGCTCTAAACCAAGCTGCGGATGGTAGGCGCTATGTAACGACTGTTGCAGGAATGTTTTTTGCAGCAGCGTTTTATTTTTATGATTCTTTGATATCCCTAGCAGCCTTGAGTTTAGGCTTGGAGGCAAGAACAGAGGCATTAGAGCGGGTGGAAGAAAACCAAACCCAATTGCAGCAATGGGCAAAGGATGCCCCGATGAATTACCAACATAAGGTCGATCTGATAGCAGCGGAAAAATGCCGAGTTTTGGGGCAAAAAGCAGAAGCGATCGAGCTATATAACAAGGCAATTTCTGGAGCCAAAGAAAATGAATATACCCAAGAAGAAGCCCTTGCTAACGAACTCGCTGCCAAATTTTATCTCAACTGGGGTCAGGAAAAAGTTGCTCGCCTTTACATGATGGATGCCCATTATTGTTATTCTCGCTGGGGGGCAACGGCAAAAGTAAAACACCTGGAAGAAAACTATCCGCAATTGTGTCCATCCCCAACGACCAAAAGTTCTGGCTCGACACTCTATGATACCTACACCACAAAAAATGCTACCGAACGTGTAGATTTAGATTTAGCTACGGTCATCAAATCCACCAATGCCATTTCCAGCGAGATTGTTTTAGATAAATTACTGGCAACCTTAATGAATATTCTGGTAGAAAACGCTGGAGCGCAACGGGGAATATTGATATTACCTAGCGACGAGGGTTTATTGGTCGAAGCGATCGAGGAAGCCGACTCTAAGGAAGTTTCAGTCTTAGTTTCCCTTCCTATCCATAAATTTGAAAAGCTATCGGAAAGGATCGTCCGTTATGTCGCTCGCACCTGCAAAACCGTTGTGCTCAACAATGCCACTAATGAAGGGAAATCTCTTGGTGAGCCTTCCCTTGCGTCTTACGCCGACGCGGGATATCACCGCTTTACCGACGATCCCTATATCCAAAAGTATAAATGTCAGTCCGTTGCCTGCACTCCTCTAATCAGTCAAAATCAACTTCAAGGCATTATCTATCTCGAAAACAATCTCAGCACTGGAGCTTTTACCAAAGAGCGGTTGGCACTGTTGCGCACCCTGGCTGCCCAAGGAGCAATATCTTTAGAAAATGCCCGACTCTATAACAAAATAACCACTGTAAACGCAGCTTACGAACGTTTTGTTCCCGCCGAATTTCTCAGTTTTTTAGAGAAAAAGAGCATTATTGATGTGAAACTCGGAGACCAAGTGGAACGTGAAATGACAGTTTTATTCTCCGACATCCGGGATTTTACCAAGATATCTGAACAGATGACCCCCAAAGAAAATTTTGCTTTTATTAACGAGTATCTCGGTTATATGGAACCGCAAATTAAAAAACATGGCGGGTTGATTGATAAATATATCGGCGATGCTATTATGGCACTGTTTCCCAACTCTGCCGACGATGCCTTAAAAGGAGCGATCGCCATGTTGGAGGATTTGAAAATATACAATTCATATCGACAACAAAGGAATCTAAAACCCATTCGTATTGGTATTGGTTTGCATACGGGCAAGTTAATTTTAGGGACTGTAGGCGGATTTGGGCGTATGGATGGAACTGTTATCGGGGATGCGGTAAACCTCTCCTCGCGAGTGGAAGGGTTAACAAAAACTTATGGAGTTTCACTTTTAATTACCGATCGAACTTGGCAAAATTTAAACAATTCTTTGGCATACGACCTCAGATTTGTTGACAAGGTGAGAGCTAAAGGAAAAGCCAAAGCGGTTAGTTTATTTGAAATTTTTTCTGCCGACCCGCCAGAATTACGAGATGTCAAGAACGCAACGAAAGAGAAGTTTGAAAGGGCTGTTTTGTTATATCATCAGGAGTTATTTCTAGAAGCAGCAGCTTTATTTCAAGAATGCTTAGAATATGGTGAGGGCGATCGCGCACCCCGCAAATATTTAGAACGTTGTCATCTTCATATTAGTTAAACAGGTGGTAGGTGGTAGGTTTTAGGTTTTAGGTTTTATATTAAGTCTCGTTGAATACCCAGCAATAAAAAATAATCATATCATGTTTGGTTAAATACTTATAATAAAAAATTGGCGTTTTGTAGCTTTGTCGGTTGGGTTTTAGTTCCTCAACCCAACCATAATATTGGGTTGTGCTACTACTTAATCTAACAATAATGTTGGGTTGCGCTGCCACTTAACCCCACCTACAGTATTAGAGACTTGTTTGTCCACAAAAGATTAAGTAGGGTGTGTGACGGCACCCTTACCATTTCTGGAATAATGGTCGATTTTACACCTCACGCACCTTTGCTCTGGGATGGTGCGTTACGTAACACGCTTCGCACCCTACGTGATTTAATATTTATTTTACAAACACTCTCTTATAACTAAACAAAAACATAACA
The DNA here is from genome assembly GCA_049647275.1 of Microcoleaceae cyanobacterium. Lineage (GTDB taxonomy): Bacteria > Cyanobacteriota > Cyanobacteriia > Cyanobacteriales > Microcoleaceae > JASJEE01. The sequence goes on along the minus strand of JBARXI010000814.1, from coordinate 31,985 downwards.
GGATTTACCCAAAGACATTTTTTCAATTAATTGTATTTTTGGTTTGAGGTTTCACCATAAAAATTTCTTGCGAGTCTTGAAGATACCCGTTAATATTTGATTGAGATGGAGTGCCTTCTAGTAACAACAAACGCAAGGGGTGAAGACAAACTTGCCAAGGAAAAGAACGATTTTTAATTTCATGCCATTTTTCCTTAAATACTTCAGCTTGCAGATGATAGTCAAAAGCATTTTTTGCAGGTTGATATAACTTTAAGTACAAAGTTACTCGATGTTGAGTTTCACTGATAGCTGCTAACCAACAAGGAAAAGTATTAGGTTCGTTTGACTCCTCACTAAAAGTAATTTGGTGAGCGCGAATACCAACGTGAGAAAAAGATTCTGGAATAGGTTCGATCATATCAAGACTACATCCCCATTCAACAGCTTCTATTTTTCGGTCATCAATTATTACTGCTTGAGAAAAGTTTTTGCAACCAGTTAACTGAGCAACTCTCACACTGGTAGGATATTCAAAAATGTCATGTTTAACTCCGTGAGCAAGAGTTATACCGTCATCGACTACCAATAGATTTTGGCAAACGCGGTAAGCTTCCTCCAGGTTGTGAGTCACCAATAAAGTCACCCCTTGATAATTTTCTAGGGTGGCAATAACTAATGTTTCGATCTGATGGCGCAGGTGGGTATCTAATGCGGAAAAAGCTTCATCTAACAACAAAGCATCGGGTTGACTGGCTAATGCTCGTGCTAAAGCTACCCGTTGTTGCTGACCTCCGGAAAGTTCCCCAGGATATCGTTTGCCATATCCTGGTAGCTGTACTGCCAATAGATAAGCTTCCACTTGTTGTTTGATTTCTGTGGACGACAAACCTTTGGGCAAACCAAAAGCGATATTTTTAGCTACAGTCATGTGGGGGAAGAGAGCATAATTTTGAAATAGATAACCAACGTGGCGATCGCGACTAGGCAGATTTATATTCTGTTTGGAATCAAATAATACTCGCCCATTTAAAACAATTCGTCCTCTTGTGGGAGTTTCTAAACCAGCAACGCAACGTAAAATCATGCTTTTGCCTGCACCAGATCCCCCTAATAACCCCAGTGGTTTGTCATTAGCATTGAAACAAACATCCAAAAGAAACCCAGGCAATTTTTTCTGGATATCTACTAATAGATTTTGTGAGTTTGTGCGGGAGTTTAGTCTCAAGGGTTGGGTTTTGACTACAGGTACAGAACGCACATCTATAATTTGCTTTTCTGTTTTTTTTGCCCTACGTTTTTTGATTTTAGATTCTGACCAATAGTTGACACCAGTTATTACCCCAAGAGATATAGTTAAAATTACTAACACCCAAGCAAATGCTTCATTCATATTCCCACTTTCGGAGGCGAAGAAAATGGCGATGGGAATAGTTTCTGTTTTGCCAGGAATGCTGCCCGCTAACATTAAGGTAGCGCCAAATTCACCGAGCGATCGAGCAAAAGCTAGTAATGTTCCCGCAATAATTCCCGGTTTTGCCAAGGGTAACAAAATTCGCCAAAATACAGTCCATTCAGAAGCGCCTAAAGTTCTGGCACAAGCAAGGAGACTGGTATCAATTTGAGTAAAAGCTGCCAGTGATGTTTTGTACATCAGGGGGAATGAGACCACAGTAGCTGCTATTACGGTGGCAGGCCAAGTAAAAATTAATGTTATCCCCATTGATGAGAGTAGCTGACCAAGGGGGCCGTTTCTACCAAATAATAATAGTAATAGAAAACCTGTTACGGTTGGGGGCAATACTAGGGGGGATGTTAAGATGGCATCAATTAGACCTTTGCTTTTACCGCGATATCCTAGCATCCAACGTGCTGCTGCAATGCCGATAAAAAAAGTAATAATAGTCGTAACAGTTGCAGTTTTGAGAGAAATCCAAGCTGGAGATAGGTCTAAGTTCATTGTCGATTTTAAGAGAAAAAATTAGGTTAGATTTGGGGCAAAAAATTGTAGGGACAGTTTTAAGTTAAAGGTGTTAGTAATTGTTAATTTACCCATACCTAATTAATGTAGTAATTTTCTGTTCATCAAGAACAATCTCTGGCAACAAAGTAATCACAGACGAAGGAAACCCAAAAAGAAACTTTTATGTGTTGGGTTGCGAAGCGCGCTTAACCCAACCTACTGCCGCGGGACACCTAAAATAGTTCATTCTTGTAGGGTGTGTTAGACGGCTAAAATTTAGACTTTGAAAGGCATTTAACAATCCGTCGCACCGGCACCATTTCAGATGTGTCAGTTCACTACTGCCGCGGTTCAGCTAAAATAGTTCGTTATTGTAGGGTGCGCCATTACGGCTAAAATTTAAGCTGTCAAAGGTATTTAATAATCCGTCGCACCGGCACCATTTTAGCTAAGGTATTATACAGCAGTTTTCAAGTTAATGAAGTATAAAAATTTGTGGAAATAGGCAACAGAGAACAAGCAACAGCCAATAGAAAAGAGCAGTCATTTCAGTTATCAGTTGTCAAAGGATAATTTAAACTGTACCTCACCAAATTGCAAATTACTGTAATTAATTTCTTGATTTAAAAACTGTGATAAAACCATATTTTTCAAACACAGCTTTTGCCTCTGAAGTAAACATAAAATCTTCTAGTTTTTTGGCAGCTTCAATATTTTTACTATCTTTAATTACTGCAATGGGATAAATTACTGGTGTATGAGAATTATCAGGAGCATTAGCAACTATTTTTACTGCGTCTGAAGCGTTAGTATCTGTACGATAAACAATGCCAGCATCAACATTTCCTGTGGCGACATAATTAAGCACTTGACGCACATTTTTAGCAAAAACTATTTTCGGTTCAAGTGTTTCATAAATACCTAGATAAGTTAATACTTCTTTGCCATATTTTCCGGCGGGAACGCTTTCCGGTTCGCCAATAGATATATTTTTAATAGTGTCTTTTGTTAAATCTTGAAAAGTTTTAACTGCAGCGGTATTTTCTGTGGGAACTATTAACACCATTTGATTTTTCAGCAGGTCGCGACTGGTTTCTTCTACTATTAAACCTTTTTTCTGTAACATATTTATATGGTAAGGAGATGCGGAGATAAATAAATCTACTGGTGCTCCTTGTTCAATTTGTTGTCGTAGAGAACCGGATGAAGCTAAGTTTAAGGTTAAAGAAATATTAGGGTTTTGTTGTTCATAAATAGGTTTAATTTCTTCCATTGCATCTTTGAGGCTAGCTGCTGCTGAAACTGTCAAATTTACAGGTGAAGTGGTAGGCTCAGAAGATGAATTATCCGTAGTTTGGCTACAACTAATTGTTAAAAAACAAGAAAGTATAGCCGTGCACATCAAGGCCAACATCCGATTTTTTTTCATACCTATTTTGCTCCAATTTTTAATTTTTCTCAAAATTGTTAATATTGTAGAGGTTTTTTGCTAGTATTGTCGGAGTAAACAATTTTGGATTGGAGCTAGATATGAAAATTAGCGCTCGTAATACTCTTAAAGGTACTGTTAAAAAAGTAGTAACTGGGGCTGTAAATACTGAGATTACAGTAGAAGTTGCCCCAGGAGTAGAGGTGGTTTCTGTGATTACCAAGTCTTCAGCAGAAAGTATGGGAGTAGCAGAAGGCAAGGAAGTTTATGCAGTAATTAAGGCATCTGATGTTATGGTAGCTACTGATTAATTATCAGAAAATACTAAGATTATTAGTGGTTTAATTAATAGGGGGTGCAGAGGAGATTTGGAAGAATATTTACTATTGAAAATTCTTCTCTAATCCTCTTTATTACTGCCAACTTTGGAAAATGAAATAAGCAAAAATTATGAAATTTACCAAAGAATTTAAAACTCCAGACAAAATTCCGAGCCAAGGAATCGAACGAGCTATTAAACTGATGGAAACGGGTGATGAATAAATTTCATAAAGGTGAGTTTTGTGGTTACATGGTTTCTGCTCCTTACAGAGGAGATTTTGAAAAGATCCGAACCGAACTACTTAAAGATGGAGCCTATCAATTTGAAACTAGAAAGGATAGACCTTTAATTATAGACTGCGGATCTCATGTAGGTCTTTCCATTATTTATTTTAAGACTAAATTTCCCAAAGCAAAAATTATAGGATTTGAACCTGACCCGGATAACCTCTATCATCTTAACAAAAACTTGAAACATAGCGACTTTGAGGGTGTAAAAATTGTTCCCAAAGCTTTAGCATCGGTCGAGAAAACTGTAAGTCTATGGCGTGAAACGAAAGGAATTTCTACTTGGGGAAATTCTATTGCTATCTCGAAAGATCCTGAAGAGGGAGAAGAACTTCCAGTAGAGACTACATTACTCTCATCCTACCTAGAGGATGAAGTTGATTTTGTTAAAATGGATATTGAAGGTGCTGAAGAAATGGTACTTCAAGAAGCAGGAGATCGATTAACTCTAGTACGTCAAATAGAGCTAGAGTTTCACGGCACAAACAAGAGTAATGATATCAACGATATGGATAGAATTGTTACACTTCTAGAGAATAAAGAATTTGAAGTTAAAGTAGAATTTAAAGATGTCAGAAAAACTACTCTCAGATACAACACTACGGTCGATAAACTAAATCTCCATTTGGCACAAGTTAGAGCTGTCAATAAAAAGTTTAAATAGTCATATATTATTGAGCAGTTGTTAGCCCCAGAGGATAACTTTGGCCGAGTTGCCTCTACACAAGAAAAAAGCGATCGCTTCTATTGTCAAAAAGATTATATTTTATAAGCTGAAAAATTAATAGGGATGTTCCATGGAACGTCCCTAAAATAATGATTATTTAGAAGCAAAATTACACTAAATAAGCTTCTTGGTGAGTTTTGATAACACAATCAGACTTTGGTTTGGCTACACACAATAATACCCACCCTTTTTCTACCTGCTCGTCATCTAAGAAGTTTTGGTCTTCTTGATCGACTTCTCCTTCCACTATCTTGGCAGCACAGCTAGAGCAAGACCCGGCGCGACAAGAAGAAGGAAATTCTGTGTCGGGTTCAAGATCTTCTGCTGCATCAAGAATATATGTATCCTCATCTACTTCGATGGTGATATCAATTTCTGGGGGTTGTTTTTTCTTGCCTTTGATTAGCTGTACTTTGTAAGTAGCCATTGGTTGAGATCCTCCTTTTTTTAGTTGTTCTTTAGTCTCAAAAAAACTTTATTAAGTAGGTCGGGATAAATAAACGCATAATGTGGGCAATGCGTGCAGAAAGCTAAAACGTTTAGACAAAAACACTTATAGCCATTGCCCATCCTACAACTGTTTGACCTTTAATTATGCCCACCTACTTAACTGCAAGGTACTCCTGTTGGAGTGCAGCCACCTGCTTGGAAAGACTTTCCGCAACTACAGGTTTCTGTGGCGTTTGGATTAATAAACTTTAAACCGCTTTCAGTTAAACCCTCAATGTAGTCAACAACAACTCCGTCCAATAAAGGAGCACTTTTTGGATCGATAAAAATCTGCAAATTGTCCTTTTGCAGTAGAAAATCATCTGCTTTGGGAGCGTTGGCAATATTTAAGGCATACTCATAACCACTGCAACCACCATCCACAACAGATATGCGAATGCCTTTATTTGAGTCTTGTAGGAACTTGGTAAGTTGAGTAGCAGCTTTTTCTGTTAAACTTATAGTCATAATCTTGAGGATAAAGTTAATCTACGAGGTTTTCAGGCGAGTTTCTTATAAAATCATTACTCAGATAGGCGAGGCGAATGTCGCATCTTTCTGGGTTGGTTTTAGTGGTTGAAGGAAGACTGGTAGTGTTCAAGGTAAATAGGTGTCGGGCTAAGGCTAAAACTATATTAATTGGAAAATTGCTCGAAAAATTGCACCCTGATTTGAAAAATTATAGTCTTAGCGTCAACCCGCTCTTGCTGCTCATCGCTGTCGCGATCGCATATCCTAAAACGTTGTTAAACTTGCTGTTACTACTACCAATTCCTTTTCCTTATCTATAAATTTAACCAAAGCCTTAACTAGAAACTGTTCGCTGTAACAACTTCTGTGCTTGAATTTTCACCAACACCTGTAACAGAGGCAGTTAATTCTCTAGTCAAAGCACCGCAAACTCGACAGTCAGGGTCGTGGTAGGGGCGACGTTTGGCGAATTCCATGGCATCCAAATCCATTGTCAGCAGTTGTGACAATAGAGGTTTGCTAAATCCTGTTATCAGCTTAATTGCTTCTGAAGCTGCCAGACAAGCTAGTGTTCCAGAAACTACTCCCAATACTCCAAACCCACGTCTATCCCATACTGGTTTTTCTGGGAACAAACAAGACAAACAGGGAGTTTGACCAGGAACTATAGTGGTTAGGTAAGCTTCCATGCTATTCATAGCAGCTTCCACCATTGGTTTGCGCCAACGTACACAGGCAGCATTGAGTAAATCCCGTTCGTCAAAGTTGTGAGCGCAGTCTAGAGCAATATCAGCCGACTGTACTAATGAATCTACATTTTCAGCCGTGACATATTCAGGTACTACTTCAATTTCAACATCTGGATTAATCCCAGCTAGGGTTTCCTTAGCTTTGTCTACTCGCAGCTTACCCACCCAATCATCACTCATCAAGATTTGACGATTCATGTCATCAAGCCGTAGTTCCCCACCTCGGACTAAAATCAACTTCCCGACACCTGCTACTGCTAAATACAGTGCTACTGTACCACCTAATCCCCCAACACCAGTTACCACTGCTGTAGTTGACTTGAGTCGTTGTTGTGCTTCTTCACCAAAACCAGGAAGCATGATTTGCCGACTATAACGTTCTAATTCTTTGGGTGTCAGGTCGAACACTACTCTACTCCTTACTCAGCACTGATTTCTGTTAACTTAACCACGTCGTTATGTTCTTTTTGGAATACTGGAAATAGCTTTTCTTCTTGAGCGCTAGATGTTAAGAAAGTGTTATAAGCTGACTCTAATGCTTTTTTATATTCTGTCAATTTTTCAGCTTCACTCAGTCCTGTTTTTTCGTCAACTTCTGCAATTGCTACAGAAAACATTTTTAATATATGGAGGCGATTTACGTTTACTGCTGTTTGGTCGTAGGGAATATCAAAGAAATTTAGAAAATCTTCTGCATCTACGAGTTTTTGGAAATCTGCTAATGTCTTCATTTGATGAACCCCAAATTAATTAGTTAGAGTAGTAATTCTTTCTATTTTTCATTATAGGCACAAATCTTTTTTTTGCGTCTATTTTCAATTTTTTTTAATATTTGTCCTCAAAAACATACTATAGTTTTTGGGAGAGAGATTGTTAGATTTTTATAAAATATAGTTCTAACTTCTCTCTCTAAATTTTTAGAAAAAATTACTGCTTAGAGCTTGCAAACTTCCTTATATTTTTTGACTAATTCAATGCCAGCTTTGCTCATTTTTTCTCCTTCATCTTCTAATTTTTCCAGAGAAGTAAAGCCAAAGCGATGAGCATCCCGCAAAGTTCTAGAAACTACCAAAAGACGACCGGAAAATACAAGCGCCCAGCCAAATCCTTCATGGTTGATATTAACAACTACTTGCATGATTTGACCAGTTTCCAATTCAATACTGGTAGCTATTGCATTGAAGAATAACTTAATCCGAGCTAGAGTCATCGGATTAACTTCCTCTTCAATGGAAATCTTGCGTTTGTCTTGCTTACTAACAATATAAGGCTTAAGAATTAATTCCGGAGACCAAGACTTATAAACTCCATAAGCATCTTGAGCCTGAATCGCTCTAATTAATTCCTTGATCAAGGGGGCGGAATAAATGTCGGTTATTGTTGTTTCTGTTTCTGTTTGAACTGTCATAGTTTTACACCTCTTCAAGCGCTGCTTCTAAATCAGATTCAGAGTTTTTTTGTAAAGCTTTTCTTAACCAAGGAGGAGGACTACCTTTTAGGGTTTCTACTAATCTGTCCAGAATATCAACAATTGTATCCTCTGGAGATTTGGATTTCATTGGGGTAACTCTTTTGTTGATTAAACGGCCTGCTGCCGGACCACCAATTTCTAGAACATAAACTATTGTGCAGTCGAGCAAAGCTTCAACTTTGGCGTGTAGTTTATCTAGTTTTTCTTCTTTTGTGGCATCTTGATTGAGATTACCACTAAAAGTGATGGGTTCTAGAGCTTCGTATCCTTTATCATCTACTTCATATAAAGCCATTTGTTTGGCAGAGCCAAAGTGACCATTTATATGAATAAAATCACTGGTTGCAAATGCAACTTTCATAAGTTTTCTCCTGGTTTTAATGTACCGAATAACTAATAGCAAAAAACTATTAGTTCTTGATTACAAACTTGTCTTTAAATCGCAGACAAAAATAAACGGCTAGATGAAGGCAGGTTGAATTTTGGAGCGAATTTTTATCCAGTCAAACTATTAATTAAACCCGCCTCTGATTACCAAATATTCGTTTATTTCTATCTGGCTAGTTATGAGGTCGCAGATTGTAGTTAAGAAAAGTAGATCTAAAACCTACCACCTACCACCTAACACCTAACACCTTCATAGTTTTACCAAATATTCGTTTATTTCTATCTGGCTAGTTATTAGGTTGCAGATTGTAGTTAAGAAAAGTGGCTCTAAGACCTACCACCTACCACCTACCACCTAACACCTAACACCTTCATAGTGTTACCAAATATTCGTTTATTTCTATCTGGCTAGTTATGAAATCGCAGATTGTAGTTAAGAAAAGTGGCTCTAAGACCTACCACCTACCACCTAACACCTAACATCTTCATAGTGTTACCAAATATTCGTTTATTTCTATCTGGCTAGTTATTAGGTTGCAGATTGTAGTTAAGAAAAGTAGATCTAAAACCTACCACCTAAAACCTACCACCTAAAACCTACCACCTACCACCTTCATCGTGACAATAATGAATAATCATTGGTGTGAATTTTCGATTCCTCTTGCTCTAGGAAAATATTGCCAATGTCAAATAATAAGTTCATCGTACCACGATAACCCACATAAGAACGTTGACCATTTCCGAGGCGATCGTGAATTGGCATACCCATACGATATAGAGCAAGACCCAATTTCTCAGATATCAGTTTACCATGAGAATTAGTAATCAATAAATCTGAACCTGTCGCTACTTCCTCCAAATCTCCCAAGTCACCAACAATCACATTTTCTGTAGGCAACTTTTCCAATAAAGGCGATCGCGTAGTTGTGACAGCAGCATGAATATCTGCCCCCATTTCTCGCAAAAACCAACTGGTTGCCCAAAGTAAATCTGGCTCCAGAGCAATAGAAATCTTCTTGTGACCAAAATAGAAGTGAGTATCTAGCATCGCATCCTGTAACTGACGGCGTTGACGCTGATATTTCTGAGGCACTTCGCAACCCTTATCTAAATGGGGGTCAGTACGAGAAACAACTAACTGAGACAATTTCAACAAGAAACTATCCACCGCACCCAAACCAGTCAACCGAGGGAACACCTGATATTGAGTGCCAAATTTTTCCTGCAAAATCTTGGCTGCATTCCTCAGACTTTCCCCAATAACAAGAGTAAAACTTGACTGACTCAAATTACGGAGTTCCTCTATGGTCGTTCCACCAGAACTTGTCGCGCTATAACTATCATCAACCAGATGTCCATCCAGAGACTGAGATAAGTCAGGTACAACTATTGGTATTAAGCCAAAAGATTCCACAATATCTCGAACTTCCTGCACATCTCCAGGAGCAAGAGAAGAACCCGCTAAAATTGTCACGAAAGGCTTTTTAGTTTCACTAGGAATGGCTTGGCCATAATCATAAGCCACAATACGCTCAACAGTAGCAGCAAAACCATCCTGAGCGGAACCCTTATAATCTGGACTAGAAACACTTAATATGGGTAAAGAATCTAACTCTGGATGCTCTTCTCTAAATTTCTTGAGAATGCCCTGTATATCATCGCCCCTGGTTTCAGTTAAGCCAGTGGTCAACAAACCAATAACTTCTGGTTTCGACTTCTCAACTTGGGTCAGAATAGCTGTATCAATGTTATCTTCTCCTCCCAAAATAGTCGTCACCTCACTCATGGCAGTGGTAGACAGAGGAATAGCTTCGTGGAAGTGATTCACCAATAATACTTTGGCAAAAGCAGTACAACCTTGAGTGCCGTGGAACATTGGCATCATGCCTTTAATTCCTAAGTAAGCTAAGGAAGCACCTAGAGGTTGACTTAGTTTCAGAGGGTTTGTGGATAAAGACTTTTTAGGAATGGTAACTGTTGCAGGTGGAATATTAGCTAGACTAGGTAAAGTCTCTATTTCCGAGACATCATCTATCTGACAACCCTCTAACCAAGGTGCCGGTTGTCGCACCTGTTCCCAAACTGGACTATGTAGCGCTTCATCTAATTCTTTTGCCATTTCGATCATCCCGTGATAACCAGCATAAGGATGATGGCGCTCTTGGTTAATGTGCAAAAATGGAATTCTCGCTTTGAGGGCAGTATATTGGTTACGACCACCTGCGATGAGCATATCAGCTTTGGTGTCAGCAATTACTTTCAGCAGAATTTCTGCATTACCCTTTTCTAGCAAAATACCATCTTTGCCGAGCAACTGTTTAATTTTCGCCTTATCCTCTTCCGTACTTTTCTTGGTGCTAGTAGCAACCACATCCATTCCTAAATCTTTAGCTGCCGAAATAATAGACCAACTTTTCACCCCACCCGTGTAGAGTACAACTTTTTTGCCTTTGAGACGTTGGCGATAGGGTTCTAATATTTCTTGGAGAATAGCTGTTTCTTCAGCAATGAGTTTTTCTGCCCGCTCTTGCAGGTCAGCATCTCCAATTTTTGCAGCAATATTCCGGAGGCAGTTGTTAATATCAGCAACACCATAGAAAGATTCTTCAATATAGGGAATGCCGTATTTCTCCTCCATTTTCCGTGCCATGTTGATCATCGCTTTGGAGCAGATCATCACGTTGAGTTTGGCACGATGGGCGTAACAAATTTCTTTGTAGGTAGCATCTCCTGTGATTTTTGACAATACCCGAATGCCTACTTTTTCAAACAAGGGTATCATCGCCCACATTTCACCAGCGATATTGTATTCGCCGATCAGGTTAATATCATAAGGTGTAGTAAATTCTGGTTCGGAAGTTCCAACTACATGGTCTAATAATGCTTCGGCACTAACTCGGTTGCCTAAGTTTTTACTACCGATAAAACCAGGAGAGTTGACAGGAATGACCGGAAGTTCTAATTTTTTAGTAGCGACTTTACAAACCGTTTCTAAGTCATCACCAATCAAAGAAGTCACGCAAGTAGCGTAGACAAATACCGCCGGAGGTTGATAACGTTTCTTTAATTCAGCGATCGCCTTAAGTAATTTTTTCTCACCGCCCATGATAATGTCATTTTCGCTCATGTCGGTGGTAAAGCCCATTTTGTAGAGATGGGCATCAGAAGAAAGACTACCACGAGTTCCCCAGGAGTTACCAGAACAACCAAGAGGCCCATGAACTAGATGAGCTGCATCTGTAATAGGTACCAGGGCAATGCTAGCTCCGTCAAAAGCGCAACCTCCTTGAGCTGCTCCTGGTGTCGCTTGTTGTTGACAGCCTTTTTGTTTTTTATCTCCGTTTTTATGTTTTTCATGGTTGTGTTCGCAACCTGGCTCATTCATCAGTTCGGCAACCTTGCCTGGGGTTATCATAGCCATGTTATTAATTCTCTTTTTTTATGTACTACTGCGGAGGGGGGATGGAGTATGTATTTAATGTTATAATTACAAACTTTTATAGTTATTTTTGTATAGCAATTAGCATTTTGTAGGTTGGGTTGTTCGCGTTAGCGTTGCGTTCGCGTTGCAGAGCAAAGCACGGAACGTTAGCTCCGCTTATCCTCCGGATAAACCCAACAGATACACTTATGCAAAAGATTTGAGTAGGGTGCGTTAGACGGCTAGAATTACTAGGTTTCACAGGTATTTAGCCGTCCGTCGTAACGCACCATTTTAGATGTATCGGTCTACTACAATTACAATAATTAGGTATTCAACTTATTAGACATCTCCAATAATAAAAAATAAAATCAATTATCATACATAAATTATCAATTCTTTCCCCCTACTCCTGTACGGGTGGTTTCCTCCGGAATGCTGTCGCAAACGCGAACCACCCCTACTCCCTACTCCCTCTTTTCTGGAGATGTCTATTAGAGATGGATGCTGCGTTACGCTTCGCTAAAATAATAATGGTGCGTTACGCTACCGCTTTTCATGTTGCGCAGCAAAACACACCCTACACCTACTATGGTGCGTTACGCTACCGCTTTTCATGTTGCCCAGCAAAACACACCCTACACCTACACCTAATAATTATAGGGGCAAACGGTCGTTTACCCCTACAGAAACTAGATATTCAATGAATTAACGAACCAAGTCAAAGGAAGTATCGTTAACACCTAGCTCCATGCTACCACGGTCTAACTCATCGAGGATAGTATTAACAATCCAGTTGAGTAGATTGAATGCTCCGTTGTATCCTAAGATAGCATAACGGTGCATGTGGTGGCGATCGAAGATAGGATAGCCAATACGCAATAGAGGAGTACCAGTGTCACGTTGGAGGAACTTACCATAAGAGTTACCAATCAACAAGTCAACTGGCTCAGTATCCAACAGTGAGCGCATGTGCCATAAATCCTTACCAACCCAAACTGTAGCTTCTTGGCCGTTAGGATCGGCAGCTAACAATGCCTTAGCTTCTTCTTCAAAGCCCTGAACATTACCGTTGTTAACAAGAACGTGAATTGGCTGCATACCCAATTCTAGAACGAAGTTTACCAAACCTAATACATGGTCAGGGTCGCCATAAATTGCAACGCGCTTACCGTGTAACCAAGCTTGAGAGTCAGTGATAGCATCAACTGTGCGACCACGCTCAATTTCCAACTCTTTAGGAATTGGCTTGCCAGTTAATTCAGACAACTTCATCAAGAATTCATCAGTACCACGAACTCCAATGGGGCGAGATGTAGCAGTTGTTTGACCGCCTTTTTCTGCTAAGTAAGCTAGACTCTTAACAGAGCTGTACTTTTGGAAGGAGATAGTAGCCTTAGCGTTGATTGAATCAGCACCTTCTTCCAGAGTTGTACCACCGTTGTACATCTTGAATTCGCCTAAGTTAGGAGAATCAAAGCTCTCAGCGTTGTCTGCTAAAACAGTGCTAGGAACATCCATTACAGATAGAATCCGCTTCAGTTCCCGGATGTTGCCAACATAAGGGTCAAAACCAGGGATGAAGTTGATTTTACCATTATCAGTATCTGCTTTCTTGTCTTTAGTCAAGGCTTCCAGAATACCCTTGAGCATATTGTCATAGCCTGTGATGTGAGAACCAACAAAGCTAGGAGTATGAGCGAAAGGAACTGGGAAATCTTCAGGAACTGAACCTTTTTGCTTGGAGGTAATGATGAATGAACCTAAGTCATCTCCAATTACCTCTGCCATGCAAGTAGTACAAAGAGCAATCATTTTTGGCTTGTACAAAGCATAAGAGTTTGCCAAACCATCAGTCATGTTCTTGAGACCACCGAATACAGCAGCATCTTCAGTCATAGAAGAGGAAACTGCTTGGAATGGCTCTTTGTAGTTACGAGTTAAGTGAGAGCGGAAGTAGGAAACACATCCTTGAGAACCATGTACAAAAGGTAGAGTACCTTCAAAACCTGCTGCTGCAAAGATAGCACCTAAAGGCTGACAAGCTTTTGCAGGGTTGATGGTTAGAGCTTCGCGAGCAAAGTTCTTTTCGCGATATTCCCAACTTTTTGTCCACTCACGAACTTTTGCTACTTCTTCTGTAGAATGACCACCTTCAAATTCTTTCTTCCTAGCGAACATTTCTTGGTATTCTGGTTCTTGGAAGAGTTGAAAATGGTCTTTTATTTTGTCTACATTCTGACTCATGATGTTAATTCCTCTATAGATTTAGGGATTTACAATTCTTAGAAGGAAAGGGGAAGAATCAAGAAACAACTCAACTACAACACCCTATTCCTCAAATTTTATTTCTGTATTGGGGCTGCCGTAGTGATGGCATTACCCCATTTCTTACACTTATCTTAGACTTATGCTTCTACTGCTTGCTTCCAAGGAGCCTTGATTAGGTTCCAAGTAGGGCTATTGAGAGCTAAGTCCATGTCACGAGCGAAGATAGCGAATCCATCATAACCGTGATAAGGACCAGAATAATCCCAGGAGTGCATCTGACGGAATGGCATACCCATCTTCTGGAAAACATACTTCTCTTTAATTCCAGAAGCAATTAAATCTGGCTGTAACTTCTTAGCAAATTCCTCGAATTCGTAACCACTGACGTCATCATAGATTAGAGTACCTTCTTGAGCATATTCAGCAGTACGCTTGTAGTCATCACCGTGACCGAACTCATAACCAGTACCGATAACTTCCATTCCTAAATCTTGGAAAGCCGGAATAACGTGACGTGGACGCAGACCACCAACCATCATCATTACTGTCTTGCCTTCTAAACGAGGACGATACTTAGCAATTACTGCATCAGCTTGTGCTTGATACCGAGCAATTACTTTCTCTGTATTTTCTTTGATTGTATCGTCGAAGTAAGAAGCAATCTTCCGTAGAGACTTAGCGATTTGAGTAGGACCGAAGAAGTTAAACTCAGTCCAAGGTATACCATACTCTTCTTCCATGTAACGGCAGATGTAGTTCATGGAACGGTAGCAGTGAATGAGGTTAAGATTCACTCTAGGAGCCATGAATACTTCGTTGAAAGTACCGTCACCTGTTGCTTGGCTAACTACTCTTAGACCGATTTCATCTAACAATAAACGAGAACTCCAACCGTCTCCACCGATGTTGTAGTCAGCGATTAAGGATACGTCATAAGGAGTGGTTTCAAAACCGATCTCTTCGTTAGTGATTTTTGCAGATGGCTCGTATACCCAGTCACGAACTGTGTCGTTAGCGATGTGGTGACCCAAAGACTGAGAAACACCACGGAAACCTTCGCAACGTACAGGTACAACTGGCTTATTGATTTCTTTAGCAGTTTTCTTAGCTACTGCTTCGATGTCATCACCAATTAGACCCACTGGGCATTCTGATTCAATTGTGATACCAGCGTTGAGCGGGAATAATGTTTCGATTTCGCCCATGATTTTGGTGAGTTTTTTGTCTCCACCAAAAACGATGTCTTTTTCTTGGAAGTCGGAGGTGAATTGCATTGTACCGAAGCTATCAACACCTGTTACACCATTGTAATAGTTACGACGAGCTGCCCAAGAATAATAACCGCAACCAACTGGACCGTGACTGATGTGAACCATGTCCTTAACAGGACCCCAAACTACCCCTTTTGCTCCAGCAAAAGCACAACCACGGGTTGTCATTACACCAGGAACTGATTTAACATTAGACTTAACGCCACAGTCAGTTCCTTCTTCTAAAACATTGAGGTGCTTTTTCCGGTTTTTAGCAGCTTTCTCAGGATAAGCTTCTAATACTTCCTCAATCAGTTTTTTATTTTGTTCTACTTTTTCAGATGCCATGATAGTCTTTCCTCTGTATGAAGATTTTGGTTGGGAGTTTTGAATTAATCAGGGCGGGTGCTATTTGATAACTTATCGCCTGCAAAACCAGCCAGAACAGATTAATTAATACAAAACTCACCACTCAGCATTTATATTTTGAGGTTTTCATCCCCCGGTTAAAACACGGGGGCCTTCAACGTCGCTTTTCGGTAAGGTGTGCAATGCACACCCTACTGTGTTATCCAATCTTTCAGCTAATTAAGCTTTTGCTGCTAAAGCTGCGTCTTCTTCAGCGATTTTCTTCTTAACTTCTTCTTCGTCGCCTAGTAGACCGAACTCAATCAACAAGTCTTCTAATTCTTCCATTTCTAGAGGTGTAGGAATAGTTAGCTTCTCGTTGCTGATGATTTTCTCAGCTAATGTATTGTACTCAGTAGCTTGCTGATTTTCTGGTTCGTACTGCTCAACAGTCATACGACGGATTTCAGCGCGTTGTACAACGTTGTCGCGAGGTACGAAGTGAATCATTTGAGTGTTCAAACGAGATGCTAAGTTCTCGATTAACTCAACTTCACGGTCAACTTTACGGCTGTTGCAGATTAAACCACCTAAACGTACACCACCAGAAGAAGCATACTTAAGAACACCACGAGCGATGTTGTTAGCAGCGTACATTGCCATCATCTCACCGGAACATACGATGTAGATTTCTTGAGCTTTGTTTTCACGGATAGGCATTGCAAATCCACCGCAAACAACGTCACCTAGTACGTCATAACTTACGAAATCTAGATCGGTATAAGCACCTTCTTCTTCTAGGAAGTTGATAGCAGTGATAA
Organism: Microcoleaceae cyanobacterium; assembly: GCA_049647275.1. Classification (GTDB taxonomy): domain Bacteria; phylum Cyanobacteriota; class Cyanobacteriia; order Cyanobacteriales; family Microcoleaceae; genus JASJEE01. The sequence goes on along the minus strand of JBARXI010000814.1, from coordinate 15,600 downwards.
TACCACGACCTGCACAACCTACTCCAGGCTCAGGACCACCAGACTCAACGCACTTGATGCCTGCGAAACCTGCTTTCAATACTTCGTCTAGTTCTACGTCTTCAACTGCACCGCGCTCAGCAGCAACGTGAAGTACAGTACTTTGAGCTTTAGCATTTAGGATCAAACGAGTAGAGTCAGCTTTAGGGTCACAACCTACGATCATGATTCTCTGACCGTGACGGTTAGCCATTGCAGCTAGAGTGTTCTGAGAAGTAGTGGATTTACCGATACCGCCTTTTCCGTAGAATGCAATCTGACGCATAATAGATTTTCTCCGTTTTGTTAGTGTGTTTGATTTGAATGTGATTTATTTGCTGTAAGGGTTTCCTTAGAGTTTGTGTTTGAAATATAGCTGCTGTCGTCTAGGGCTTTTGACTTTACAGAACCACATTCATAAATTTGTTCGTGTTAAGAACAGTGTGTGTTCAGCAGCAACATTGAGCTCCCGGAGGCGCTCGCCCTAACCGTTGAGCAGGTATAACCTGCGTGTATATAGTTGTCATCAATGCACCCGTTGTTATTTGTCGTTTGTCGCTGTAGTCAGCATCAATTTATTTTATACCGATTCTACTACAATGCTTTCGCTTACTCGTTCTTTCAATGTAGCTTCAATCGCTCCTTTGAGTGTCGCCATTGCACTACCGCAAGAACCACAGGCTCCTTTTAGTGTTACTAGCACTAGGTCGCCATCTACATCGAACAGTTCAACATCTCCTCCATCTTCCGCGAGAACTGGTCTCACTTCTTGTTCTAATACTTGTTGAATTAATGTAATTTTTTGTAGAGTTGTTAGTTTACTTGCTGGCTTAGTAGTTGTAGGTACTTGTTGTTCTGTTGCTGTTGGCGTTTCATAAACTACTGATGCGATTAAATCATCAATATCTGCCAAACAAGAACCACAACCGCCACCTGCCTTCACATAGTTTGTTACTTCTTCCGCTGTTTTCAGGTTGTTTTCCTTGATTACTCGCTTAATCTTGTTTTCAGTAATCGCGAAACAACTACAAACTAATGCTCCTTCGTGGTCTTCTTCGTGAACTTCTACTTCAATACCTTTATACTTAAATATTGCTGCTTCTAATGCTTCCTCTCCCATGACCGAACAGTGCATTTTTTCTTCTGGCAGCCCTCCCAGGTATCCCGCGATATCCTGGTTTTTAATCTTCATGGCTTCGTCTATGGTCTTACCTTTGAGCATTGCTGTTAGAGCAGAAGATGATGCGATTGCACTAGCACAGCCAAAGGTTTGAAATTTTGCATCTAAGATTTCGCCGGAGGTTTCATTTACTTTGAGGTGTAGGCTGAGAGCATCTCCACACGCTATACTTCCTACCTCTCCGCTAACTACCTTTTCCCCCTCTTGTTGATCGGTAATGGTTCCTTGATTTTGGGGGTTGTAGAACAAGTCCATTACTTTGTCAGTATATTCCCACATAGCCGTTATTTATGACACCCTAATTTTTACTGATGAAAAAATTCTTGATTGTTACTACCCAGTTAGTAGAGCTATAACTTTTTGATTTGAAGAGGTGGGTTAAACTTGATATTATTTAGTAGTATTGCACATTTTTTACGATCTAGCAACCTTTTTTTCCTCTCAATTCATCATTTAAGTTATTAACTGTTAAAGGTTATTCTCTACCCCCTAGAAACCATGTGATTATTTTCTAGGCTGGGAAAGATTTTTTCTGTTAATTCTGCTACAATTATGCAAATTAATTGTTTTGAGTTATTAGCGTGAGATATGCCTCTGTTTAATTAACCTCATACAATTATTGTTGCTGAATTAACAGAAGTTTTCTGTTGTTTTTGTTACAAAAAGTAGTACAAACAAAGCTGGCAATCCTTAAAATATTGTGAATTTTAGGATTGTACAGTTGCTTCTTGTCGTTCTTGCAACCAATTAGCTTGGTCATTCTTGAAAGGTGATAACGCTCGCAGACGTTCCACAACAGTCGGCATTACTGCTAACACTTCCTCAACCTCTTGGCGAGTTGTATAACGTGATAAAGAGAAACGAATCGATCCATGTAAAATAGTGTACGGCAAACCCATTGCCCGCAAAACGTGAGACGGTTCCAGAGACCCAGAAGTACAAGCAGATCCAGAAGAAGCACAAATACCATAATGGTTTAAATGCAGCAATATTGCTTCTCCCTCAATAAACTTGAAGCCAATATTAGTAGTATTAGGCAACCTTTCAGTAGGATTACCATTAACAGCACAATCAGAAATAGCAGCAAGAATACCGTTCTCCAAATAATCGCGCAGTTCCCGTTCCTGGTCGATATGTGCCAAATGCTCCTGCGCCAATTCACAGGCCTTACCCAGAGCAATAATACCAGGCACATTTTCCGTACCACCACGGCGACCTCGTTCCTGATGTCCACCAACTAATAACGGACGGAACCGAGTACCACGGCGCACATACAAAGCAGCAATACCCTTGGGCGCGTGCAACTTGTGACCAGATATAGCCAGCATATCTATAGTGCTACTCTTCATATCCAGGGGAATTTTCCCGGCTACTTGCACCGCATCAACATGAAACAGCGCACCATATTCTTTAGCTATCTGCCCAATTTGCTCGATGGGGAAAATCACGCCTGTTTCATTATTAGCGTACATAACGGAAACTAGAGCAGTATTACCTGTAATAGCAGCTTCCAGTTCGGTCAAATCGAGCATTCCCTGGCTATCTACTGACAGATAAGTAATAGTGTAACCCTGCTTTTCCAAATTCTTGCACAGATTCAAAACTGCCGGGTGTTCTACCTGAGTAGTAATGATATGACGCTTATTTGGTTGGGCTGTGAGGGCGGCCCGAATAGCAGCATTATCGCCCTCTGTGCCACAACTAGTAAAGATAATTTCTGTATCCTCGGCACCTAGTAAAGCAGCAACTTGCGATCGCGCTTGTCTAACAGCTTTACCGACTTGTCCGCCGAAGGTGTGCATACTAGAGGGATTACCATAAAACTGACTTAGGTAGGGCAGCATTTCTGCTAGCACTGCATCATCTACCTTAGTAGTAGCATTGTTATCGAGATAAATAGTTTGTTGCATGGCTGACTAAATACTTGAGGTGACATTTTAGGTAAGAACTAGTACAGATAGTACGGCAGGAATAAACCAAATTATAAATTTTTGACTTTAAACTTTTGGTTTGTGACTTCCGCCTAGCTGTACTAGCTTATATTGCAGATTGAAGCTTGAAGTTGCTGCGACAATCTTTGCGAGTAGAGTTCAAACCACTACTTTTACCAGTAAATTCCCTGCTTGGCTTCACTCATTTGAGAAACCAACTTGTTAGAAGTAACAAACTAAGAATCCCAATTATCTGTTGGTGCTATTTGTTGACAGCTACCATTAGTTAAACAACTTGCTGCACATTGGGGAACGCTAGAGTAACTAACACATTTATTACAAACGTTTGGGTTAATTTCATAGCGTACCCCGTTTCAGCGAATAGCACCAGTGGGGCATTGGGAAATGCAATGATTGCAGGAAATACATTAGCTAGTAATGGTTTAACTCATTACCTATACTGCTTGTAGTTCTTGTACGAGTTCCTTGTAATAAGTCATTGCAACTTTTTCAATTACGTCATAGGCCTCGACTACCTCTAGTCCTGCGTCAAGTATCTTTTCTTTTGGACCATCACCAATTTTAGATACTAGGACAGCCTTACAATCAGAAATTGCTTTGATGATATTATCGAGACTTCCTTCTTCACTATAACCACCTAAACAATAGTGGTCAATTTTGCGGTGAGCAATAAACCGAGCTGTAACACCATCCACTTCATAAATCATGAACTCTTTAGCATGACCGAAGTGTTGATTTACTAATCCGTTACCCTTACTTGCTACTGCTAGCAGTATAGCAGGACCCGCTTCAACAACTGTTTCTGTTTCTGTTGTCTGAGTTTCGGCCTTAGCTGTTGCTAGTTTAGTCCGGAAACCTTCAATACCAGCATGGAATTCTTTGCGCTTGTCAAAATCATATTCTGGAGTCATCTCCATGATTGCATCTTTTGTGAATTCCTTACTCCGGTCTTCACCTAAAAGACCAACCGCATCTGCACGACATTGACGACAGTGGCGCATCATTTTCATGCCGCCGACAGCACATTTGTCTTGCAATACTTTTAATTCTTCGGTGGTTGGGCCACGCTGACCAGTTAACCCGAAGTGGGTACCGTGTTCTGGTGAAGAAATCAGGGGCATAATATTGTGAATGAATGCACCCTTGGAACGAACGACTCGATTAACTTCTTCTAAGTGTTCGTCATTAACTCCAGGAATCATCACTGAGTTAACTTTGCAGAGAATATCAGCTTCTCTGAGCAAGTCTAGTGATTCCATTTGACGTTGATGTAGAATTCTTACTCCTTCAATTCCTCTATAGCGCTTTCTTTGATAATGAACCCAAGGATAAATCTTTACCCCGATTTCAGGGTCAACCATATTAATCGTTAGAGTTACGTGGTCAATGTTTAGTGCTTTAATCCGATCTACATATTCGGGTAAAGCTAGACCATTGGTTGACAAGCAAAGCTTGATATCTGGTGCTTTCTCAGCTACAAGCTCAAATGTGCGGAATGTTTTCTCTGGGTTCGCTAATGGGTCGCCAGGTCCGGCAATTCCCATGACTGTCATTTGGGGAATTTTACCTGCAATTACGAGGGCTTTGTGAGCGGCCTCTTCAGGAGTTAATAGTTCGCTAACTACACCTGGACGACTTTCGTTGGCGCAGTCGTATTTACGGTTACAGTAATTACATTGAATGTTGCAAGCTGGTGCAACTGGAGCGTGCATCCTCGCATAATGGTGATGTGCGTCTTGACTATAGCAAGGATGATTCGCAACACGCTCTTGGATACTGGGGGCGAGTTCTTGTTCGGTGCTTCCACAACCGGTTGATGCGCAGCCACCTTTTTTCTTTTCCGCACTCGCCTTTATGTTTGCGAAGCTGTTTGTTTCTTTGGAAGATAGTTCTGTTGGTTGTAACATCTAATGTTCCACTATTGTTGTACTAGCTGTCGCCGTGGGTGACGGATTCGATCGCGTCGATGCACTTTTTTTCCTGACATGAACATTGGCTGTGTTTTGTCGGCGCATTTAGTTCTTCCGGCGTTATAGCTTTTATATCAGTGGCCCTTAAACAGCTAATTTCAATAACGGCGATTGAGATTTATTATGATTATTACTTTTGTACTCAAATCCTACTATGTAGATTATTCAAGGATCTAATTTTTTTATTGGGGTATAGGTACTTGTATTTTTTAAGTGGGGTACAAGTATTTATGGGGTAATGGTACGGGATTCTACGTACTCACCTTCTAACCTAATATAGCTATTAGTTAGAGAGATTTTTAATCATTGTTTTTAAAGCACTTATCCTGTACTCAAACACCCCTTATTAGCTCTTATAAATCTATCTTCAAAGACTGTATCAAATTTAGCTGTTTTTCGCAATGGGGTAGATATATATTCACTTTCCGTTAACTTTTCCCAATAAGCAGTAGGTTTAACTCTTTGACTGGAACAAACTAAACTATAGAGTAATCTAAGTTTAGAGATATGGGTTGAAACAATCATAATTTCCTTAACAATTTCTTAAGTCCTAACTTTTATCTTCTGTAACTAAGTTAACAGTTTTTTCATTATTAAGTAGACCAACTTTTAATTTTTTTTTTAACTTTTTGATTGTGGTTATAAGTTAAACTATTGTTGAGTACAAGTTTCAATTTGAGAAAAAAGTAAACTAAACATCTTCAAACCTCCTGAGAGACAAGCATTGGTCTTGAGTACATGAATTCTAGTACCTTGTTCCGTAAATACTCGTACCATCTTCAAAAAATACTAGTACCTATACCCCGAAAATATCTTTGAAACGCTTCTCTGGTCATGGGTTAAGACTCTTGAGTACAAGTTTAATAATTTCTAATAAACACTGAGCGCCGTTGTTCAAAAAGTAGCTTGCAAGACACTTGATATAAACATTGAAAAGCAAACGTCCTTGTCAAACACGGAACCCCATTTTGACCCATGACCACCTTACTCACTGGCAATACTTGCTCCTTACCTAAGACAAGTCACGCTTCTAATCTCAAACAACCCCAAGGCAATTTCACAGGTGAAGTTAAATTACAGGCAAATAATGAAGTTTCTCAGCAAAATCTACAAGTCGAGTCTGAGGAAGACCTATCTTTAACTCGTCGTTATAGATTTTGGTATAGATATTTTGCTCTTCCTGAACTAAAAGCAATATCGATAGACTTTAAAATGATTTTTGAGCGAGACCCTGCAGCTCGCAACTGGATAGAGGTACTATGTTGCTATCCTGGTTTCCACGCTCTACTATTACACCGTCTTGCTCATTGGTTATATTGTGAGAAAATTCCTTTAATTCCACGTTTAATTTCTCACTTGGGACGGTTTTTTACAGGAATAGAAATTCACCCCGGCGCTCAAATTGGACAGGGAGTATTTATTGACCACGGCATGGGAGTGGTTATTGGTGAAACCGCGATCGTCGGAGATTACTCATTAATTTATCAGGGTGTCACTCTTGGTGGTACAGGAAAAGAAATTGGTAAGCGCCATCCGACTATTGGCAAAAATGTTGTAGTTGGTGCTGGAGCCAAGGTGCTAGGGAATATTAATATCGGTGATAATGTTCGCATCGGTGCTAGTTCTATAGTATTACGTCATGTACCTGAAGATTGCACAGTAGTGGGAATACCAGGCCGAATAGTCTCTAAATCTGGAGAAAAGGTCGGGCCACTTGAACATGGACAGTTGCCCGATACACAAGCTGCTGTAACTCGCGCTTTGATCGACAGAATTGAGCAGCTCGAACGACAATTGCAAACTCTTATGGCAGAAGGTACAAGGAAAGGCAACGATGTTTACCAATAATAATTCTCAATCTCAAGATTTTATTACAGTTGTGAGTGTTTCCCGAATCGATCGTTGGTTAATTCACAATCGCTTACAAGAGCTAATGATTAATAGTTGGTGTCCTACCAACGGTGAGTTATTGGTAGAAGTTAATCATGGGATCGATGCTATTCTTGTCCGTAGCACTGTTAAGCAACTTGTTGCTCCCCGTGCAGAGTTAGTTGACTGGCTAGAAAGATGCTGGCAAATGCAAGTTTTTCCTAAAAATAATCGTTGATTAGATGAGTAATTCCAATTGGTAATAGGTAGGGAAACATTACCTTCTTTACCTATTATCCGTACTTTATTATGGTAAAAAAATTATGACTATTGAAGGCGTTCGTGAAAATATACAATTTCTTAACTTTTTGCACGAAGAATTAGCTATTTCAACTGCTGCAATTTCTGTAGCAAAAAAACAAAGTGAAGCTTACTGCGGTCCTTTGCCCATGATTCTTTGGCAGTTTGGCATGATTTCTCTCAAGCAGCTTCAGCAAATTTATGATTGGCTAGAATCTTACAATAACAGTACTCTCTGCTACAATAAGTCAATTAGCTAACCAGATGAATTATAAAATTTATCTAAAAAAAAGCTGACTTTTTACTAAACTCAAGTTTAATAATTGCAAATACTTACATATTACTTTGAGTACATTTACATTTAATTAAGAACTATCAAACAATATTCCTTCTGTTCTATATTATATATAAAATCAATGGCTGATGTTCCTCATGGAAGGTCTACATAATTTAAGATGTGGGAATATTTTGGGGTGCATTTATAAATAAAATGTATGTAATTAATAACCTAGCTGGGAAGTTAATATAAAATATAATAATCTTAATTAGGATTTACGCAAGATCATATATTTCTGTCATTACATTTGGCTCGGCCAAATGTTCGCGTTTCTGCTGTCGCCGAAATGTTTGCGGAGCATTCGGTAGGAAAAAGCGTTAGCGCAGCTCCTCTGTAAGAGCCAGCTTCTCTGTAATAGGCAACATGACCTAGGAAAAAGCGTCAGCTTTGCAGTAGCAAACCACAGGAAAGTAATCTCAATCTCAAAGCCTGTTTTTTGGTTTTTTGTGCGTAATTCTTGCATAAAAATGCTTCTAGCTTGAAATCCAGGTAAGAAGCAATTTCTGTTAATGATTTCAACTACAGAAGAATTAAGTGGATTTGAGTACGTTTCGATATCACATCAATATAACAAAAAAAGTAATTATGCCTAGGGGTGCAAGGGTAGAGAAATGAAAAAAGTGCAAATAAATGATACAACGCTCCGAGATGGCGAACAAGCAGCAGGTGTAGCTTTTACTATTGAAGAGAAAGTAGCGATCGCTTCATTTCTCGATGCAATTGGCGTGCAAGAATTAGAAGTCGGTACTCCAGCAATGGGTGGGGAAGAGACTGAAGCGATTTCAGCAATTACTAATTTAGGTTTACAGTCTCAATTATTGGGATGGAATCGTGCCGTAATCTCAGATATTCAAGCATCCATCGCCTGTGGTTTACGGCGAGTACATATATCTATCCCCGTTTCTAAAATTGCGATTGAAGCCAAGTTTCACGGACAATGGCGGGTTTTACTAGATAAGCTACGAGATGCTTGTGCTTTTGCTGTAGACCATGGTTTGTTCGTTGCAGTGGGTGCTGAAGATTCTTCCCGCGCCGATGAAAATTTCCTCATGGATGTGGCTAACTACGCCCATGAATGGGGAGCGTCACGGTTTCGCTACTGTGATACAGTGGGAATTCTTGACCCCCTAACTATATATAGCAGAATTCGCAAACTTGTCTTTAATTTAGCTATTCCTGTGGAAATGCACACCCATAATGATTTGGGTTTGGCAACTGCTAACGCTTTAGCAGGTATCAAAGCTGGGGCAACATCTGTAAATACAACAGTTAATGGATTAGGTGAAAGAGCAGGTAATGCGGCTTTAGAAGAAGTTGTGATGGCTCTCAAACGCATATATCAACTTGATTTAGGTATTGATACAAAACGTTTACTAGAATTATCACAACTAGTAGTCACAGCATCCCGCACTCCCGTGCCACCCTGGAAAGCGATCGTTGGCAAAAATACCTTTGTTCACGAATCAGGAATTCACGCCCACGGAGTGTTGAAAAATCCTGCTACTTACGAGCCATTCGACCCGGCAGAAGTTGGCTGGAAACGTAGTTTAGTGCTGGGAAAACATTCAGGTACACACTCAGTATCTAATGTTCTCGGAGAGCAAGGTGTCACTCTTAGCCCCGAACAAACTGAACGAATTTTGGCAGCAGTGCGAGTAATGTCTGTGCAAATTAAGCGCAGTGTAACTGTAGAAGAATTATTAAATTTAGTACAGAAAGAGAGGGAATTACATGAAGTTAGATGAAATTATAGAATTAGACGGGCCTCCAGAATTTGAACTAGAACAAAAAGTAAGGGTTTGCAAAGTAGTTCGTAATGACGGTACTTTCCCAGGAATGAATAGGGGTGATATTCTTTTGGAAGGGGGAGAAGTCGGTTACATTTGTGGCATCGGTACTTTCTTACAGAAGTTTTATATTTACTCCGTGCATTTCATTAGAGAAGGAAAGGTTGTCGGTTGTCGCAAACATGAAATAGAACTTGTAGAGGAAAATAGATGAAAGTAATACTACGCAACAATGCAGAAGGAAACTTGGAAGTTTATGTTGCTAAAAAAGACTTAGAAGAAGTTGTTGTTTCTCAGAAAATTGATGGAGACAGTAAGATTCTAACTTTAACAAATGGTTGGCGGTTATCTATTCCTAAAGACCAACCAGAGAAGTTACCTCTGACTGTAGATGCGAAGCGGTTAGACTGACATTTTTCTTTCCATAGTTACTCCTTATTAGCAAGCCACTGTACAGGATTTATTTCTTGTTTGGTGGTTTTTTTATTAGGAAAAAAGGAATAGGGAACGTGGGAAAGAAAAGTTAGATCAAATCTTACAGCAGATTGGATGGTATATAGCGTTTTCAAATGAGATGTAAAACAAGAGTTGGTTATTTACTAACAGTAAAAATTCCGGCAAACCTTCTTACCTGTTGCCTAAAAGCAGCCAGGTTTTTTACGCAAATCAAATTAAATTACTAACTATATGAAATACAAATATTAACGTTAGAATTCAAATAATAGTAATATCAAATTCGTCTAATTAATTAGAAAAAGTCTTTATTTGTAGTTGTGAGGAAAGCATTCTAAACTTAGTAGAAGCAATTTACTCCGGAATGCTCCGCAAACATGAATTGCCCCTAAAACGAAACTACGAGCTACTATTAATATATAAGGAAAAAAGAACAAATAAATAAAAAGCACTTCTGAGAACTAATTATGAATAACAAAGATTTTGAAGATGAGGAAGAGGTAGAAGATGAACCTTTTTTGAGTCCACAAATTGATGCCGAGATGATGGCATCTGGAAAGTTGATCGTCAGGTACAAGGCAGGTGAAAGAGATTTTACTGATTTTATGAAAATTATTGATGGCAGCGCATTCCATGTTCACGACTGTTATCTAGTTGACATAAATTTAAGTGAAACTCAGTTATATAATGTCAGTTTTCGTCGTTCTGACCTCAGTAATGCTAATTTCAGTGGAGCTAATTTAGAGCAGGCAGACTTGTATGATGTTTACTTAATTGGAGCTAACCTAAAAGGTGCCAACTTAACAAATGCGTCCTTAGAAAGTGCTAATTTGATGGGTGCTAATCTAACAGGCGCTAATTTAACAGGTGCCAACTTTACTGAAGCTAACTTAATAGATGTTAACTTGACAAATGGTAACCTCGATGGTGTGAATTGGGAAAAAGCTATATTTTGCAATACTATTATGGCTGATGGTAGTGTGGCTAACTCACCCAGAGTTTTAGACCCAACTGAACTTCTCAGGCGTTACGCTTTAGGAGAGAGAAATTTTGAGCAAATTATTTTGCATCGTGCCGAACTTCAGGGGGTTGACTTAAGAGGTATTTGTCTGAAGAAAGCTCATCTAACGTATGCTAACTTAAGCGGTGCTAACTTAGAAGACTCCAATCTCAGAGATGTCAATTTTAGAGGTGCTAACTTGAGTGGTGTTAATTTTTATGATGCTCTTTTAAGCGGTTCGGAGTTTAGTTTTGCGTCTCAGCGAAATGCTAATTTGATGGTAGCAGACAACGAGGGTTGTGATTTTACAGCAACTGACTTAACCGGAGCCAAATTTTATTTCCCACAAGAAGCTTTCTATCACAATACGATCTTACCAGACGGAACAATTATCGTTGGGCCTACTGATGAGCCTTGCTAACCAGAATTTAAGCGACTTTCCTAGAGTCACAGTGAAAACTCCCTGTTTTAGAGGTTCTGGGGCATAAGAGCGGGATAGTTATTATGTCCAGATAGAGATTTGACCATAGCAAATAAGCGATCGCATTACACTATAACCCCAAGAGAACCAAAAGGATTAAGTAGTAAAATATTTTTGCTTCTTAATATTATTTTGAGTCTACTACTCAGCTATTCCATAGCCTGTATAAGGACGTTTATAACTTGGATGTAAACCGATAATAATATCCTCTTTTGGTATCCTCATGTCCACCAACTCTTGCGCTAAATCAGCTTCTGTCATATTTCGCTGAATCCAAATTTTGCCGCCTTTGATATCTAAATGAATAAAACAGTTATAAACTCGTTTTAGTCCATTCCAGCCTATATCTAGAAGTTGATAATGGTCGTGTTCTGTATCAAAAATAAGTTGACACTCAATTTCTAAATCTGAATTATTTACTTCTAGGGTGGCATGATTATTCAATAGTTGGCGGACTATTAATCGGTACTTTTCTAATTTTTCCATTGGACGATCGCCTCCTCAGTAGGATCGTAGATGAGCAATTTTACTTGATAAAATTTGACTGCTTCTTGAGTGAATTTTTCCTGAAAGAATGATTCAAATGTATCAACAGGAACTGCTAGATACAGTATTCTGTCTGATTCGCTCATTTGCAATGCTAGGCGATAGTTTAAAAATTGACCTAATGCAGCATGAAAATCTGTAATTGCCGAAGTATTCAGGAAACTTTTGATTTCAACTGCTATTTTCCGTTCTGCTTTTTGAGCTGCTATAATTTTCTCTGCTGCTAAATCTACCTCAAACCTAACTCCCTCAATTTTGATTTTTAGAGGGTCTGCTGTAATAACCCAATTGTCTTTTAGGAGTGCTTGTTTGACAGCGCCATGGAATAAGTCTTTAGCAGCCATTACTTTTTCTACTTTTAAGCTTCAACTCTTAACAAAAAATCCCACAAACGATGAGCCATTTCTAATTTACTACAACACCCAACTTCTACCCGACGCCCTTCAACATCCAAAAATACTGCCTGATTTGTATCACTACCAAAACCTGCCCCAACTTTATCGATCGGGTTGGCAACAATAATATCTAATTTTTTCATCCGCAATTTCTCCAACGCTGGGGTAACAATATCCCCAGTCTGAGCAGCAAAACCAATTAAACGTTGATGCGGTTGTTTTAACATTCCTAACTCCGCCACAATATCTGGAACGGGTGCTAAAGGTAATGAATTTGGTAGCGATCGCTTGGGCAATTTCTCACGACTATATTCGGCGGGCTTAACATCTGCCACTGCTGCAGCCATGACAATAATATCTGCTTCGGGAAAATTGTCTAACATTGCTTTGTGCATTTCACTAGCACTCACAACTGAAACTGTCTTTACCCCAGGCAATGACAATTCCCCAGAAATACTATGCACCAAAGTCACATTTGCCCCGCGATGAAGTGCAGCTTTAGCTAATGCGATTCCCATTTTACCTGTAGAAGGATTACCAATAAATCGCACCGGGTCTAAATATTCCCGCGTACCACCAGCACTAATTAATATTCGCTTACCAGCTAAATCTTTTTTGCCTGCGGTGTGTAATAAAGATTCTATATTTGTGATTATATCCTCAGCTTCGGCCATTCGCCCTTGACCGATGCGATCGCAAGCCAAAACACCAGCGCCAGGATTCATACCATGAAATCCTCTATCTGTCAATAATTGTTGCCAATTTCGTTGTACTGGCAGTTGTTGCCACATATCAGTATTCATTGCGGGGGCTAACAAAATGGGGCAACTAGAAGCTAAGACAGTATTAGTCAATAAATTATCGGCAAAACCGTGGACTAACTTTGCCAAAGTATTAGCAGTCAGAGGAGCAATAACCATTATTTCTGCCCATTCTCCCAACTGAATATGTAGCGGGCGACCGTGGGTGGGTTGCCAAAAATCTTGGTCTGTATAAGCTGGATGACGACAGAGAGTAGCGAAAGTTAGAGGTGTAATAAACTTTTGAGCCGACTCTGTAAGAATGACTCGAACTTCTACTCCAGTTTTTGCCAAAGTAGAGACTACCTGGCAAACTTTATAAGCTGCAATACCACCACAGATACTAATTAAAACTCTTCTGCTCATAGCCAAGTAAAAAGCATACTTTCAATCAATTTTTTTTACTTACTTCTGTATTTTTTCTGCTTCTACATTTAGATTAAAATTTAACAGTATAAATGACCTCTAATTTAGAGTTATTTAAGTTTATTTAAAAATAAATAGGGATGTTGAGTAAATAAATATCCCGGATATGTTTTATCCTGGTTACTTTCTAACTAAATCAACACCCCAAACTAAAAAAAATTAAATCAAATTAATTTGCGTTCCCGATTTTTTTGTTAAGCTTCATCACAAGCGTCTAAATCCAATAAATGGATATAAGGGTCAATTAATTCCGGACGTTGAAAGGCGATCGCTCGTAGCAGGTGCCAATCATTCAACCCGTCAAAAGGATTTTTATAATCATCCTCTTCCAAACGTAAAGCCAACTTAGCTACATCCTCCATAGTTAGACTGGAAACCTCGTTTGAGGAACGGGTTATAGTTTGCATCAAAACCAACCTCCCTGAAATGGCATCTGCTGAAAGCATGAATTAAATTGGAGTGCTATTTACATCTCCACTTATAACTATAATAATCCTTTTAAGGCTTTGCTATAGCATCTATAACAAAACTTCGCATTAACTTCATAATTTCTGGGCGAATTTCATGTCCCATATCAAATTCTTGATATTCTACCTTTGCTCCTAGATTAGTAAAATTATCAAGGGATTTTCTTGCTGCATTTATTGGTACAACTGGGTCTTGTTTACCATGTACAATCAAAACTGGCGCTAAATTTGCTACAGATGGTTGGAGTGGGGAATGTAAATAACCACTCAAAACTATTAAACCTGCCAAAGGAAAATTTACTCCCACATCCATAGTCATTGCCCCACCTTGAGAAAAGCCACAGAGAATAGTGCGAGATAAAGGTACTCCTGTTTTACTCTCTAGAGAAACTAGCCAGTCAATCAATAGTTGACGACTTTCAGTCAAGCCACGATATTCTTGATTTGACAAGTCATACCACATTTTTCCAGAGGGTACTTGAGGATGAGGTAATGGAGCATCTGGTAATTCAAACCAATAATCGGGTAGATTCAACTGTGGAGCTAAAGCTGCCAAATCATCAGCATTAGCACCCCAACCATGTAAAGCAACTATTAGACCTGTGGGTAATTCTACATTGGGTGAAATTGTAATTGACTGTAATTCTGTCATAAAAGTCTAGTAATTAGGAGGTTGTTTCTTTTTAATTTTGGCTGTTAGTTGGCCCCATAAGCTATATTGGGGTCTTATGGCAATACGGACCAGCTAATATTAATTAGGACTTTTTGCTGCTTAATGTATTGTTTTAGTTTTTCAATAGTTACACCATCACAGCTAGAAATATAATAGCTGAAACTTTCAAATAACTTTTTTAGTCCAATAAACTTTTTTGAGTCGATCGGGAAAAGTATTAGACAAAATTTTGCTACTAGAGGTTTTAATTTAATTTACTAACTTGGTTAACGGCGTTGCATATTTGTGGGATGAATTGTAGGCTTGGAGAAAAAAGAAGTTAGAAGTATTTAAAGATGAGATTTACCTACTCAAAAAAAACTCATCTCTTGATTCAGCAACGCCTGCTTAACTAGTATTGTGGCAGATATTGGAAAAGTCATTTCAGTTATCAGTTGTAAAAGTATATGTATATGGTTATATTCACTGTTAAATTATAGTAGTTCAGCAATTAACAATTAACAATTAATAATTAATAATTACTTCTCTTTTAAAGAGATAGGATTGACACAATTGGAAAAATTTTTCTTTTCTCTTGGTCGATTGGATATGGCAAGGAGACCTAGCCATCCCATCCTACGGAATGCTGCGCAAACGACCGCTTTTTCCCCTTTTAAGGGGAGGCTTTAGACCTGAATTATTTAATTATTAATTATTCATTATTTGGTAACGGTGCTACCAATATTGAAGCAGGGTCATTTCATTCTAGATTTTAGCAATGAATTTATACCATTTTCATAAAATATTGCAGAGCGTGACAGAACAGCTAAAAGGAGATAAGGAACGCCGGAACCAGGAAAGATAAACAGACAAAAAATGGAGGAAAAAACTTTAATTTTGACAATGAATGCAAGCCATAAAGTATTAAACTGTAGGAATAAATCACAAATTGGAATGTAACAGCCTT
>JBARXI010000813.1:0-15822 GCA_049647275.1 Microcoleaceae cyanobacterium | reverse complement strand
GGGAATTGCTTTCGGTCCGGAATGCGGAGCATTCATGTCGCGAAGCGTTTTCCTGACGGAATGCTCCGCAAACATGTCGGCGACAGCCGAAAACCTTCCACTCCGTTCCAGTCGTTTCGGACATAGTGACATTTAATTACGCCGGGCTACTTAGTTATCGTATCGCGCCCGGAGTCAGGAGTCAGGAGTCAGTAGGGGTAATTCATGAATTACCCGTACAGGAGTTAGAAGAAAGAAGCGGTGCGACCCCGCGTCGGCGACAGAGGTCGGAACGAAGCGCCACCTGCGGGCTAAGAGCGCAAGCCGACCTAGCACCTGGTAGCGCACCAAGAAAGGATTTGAATAGCATGAATTTTTAAATTCGTATTCAATATAACATCTGTATTAAGAGGAATTAATTTTGCGATTACTGTATAACCGGATTTTATATAATACCAATTTGGGCGTTGCATAAATGGAACATTATGTAGAAAGTTTAGATTGGGGATTTGAGTAGGCTTTAATTTATTGTGAGTACCTAAATTTTGCTGAGTTAATCATGGAATTAATCATGGGCAAATTAGACTAATACCCTAGCCTGGCTAATATTTAAAAAATTTAGTGATCGCTAAATTTTTTGGCTCTGATTATTTTCTTGATTCTCTAGTTTGACCATGAAAGTTTATATGCTTTATGATTATTTGATTGTTAATTTTTATCATAATTGAGGAATCCTAATTTAGGTTGTGAAAAAAATATCTGGAAATATAATTTTTATTATCCTTATAATACTAAAGCCCTCAAAAATACTGAGCCCTAACTGGTAAAGTTAGTAACAGAAGTAATGCTGAATAAGTAGGTAGGCGCGATTCAATTCGTCAGAAATCAGAAGTTTGTTTGCTCCGCATTCCGCACCGAAAGTCAGAAGTTAAAATTAGTGGGAGATTGTTACTCACCACTAATTTTCAACCGCTAAAATGAAATTTATAGCGGGGGTCTTAAATCTTATTTCTCCGTCTATAAATAGAGATTTTATTACCCAAAATTATCACGGGAAAAAACTTCTGACTTCTGAGTTGCTATTTCCGACTTTCCGTGACTCCTGCGGAGGAGCTACGCTAATGTCATGCTGCACAAACGAGCGCAGCGATAAACCTCACTATGTAACGAAATTTTTATGCACCTCATACCCTACCCAAGAGAATTGCTTCCCTAACAGAATGCGGAGCAAACCTTTCACTCCGTTCCAGTCGCTTCGGACGTACTTGTAAATTTTTCCACCTACCTACCCAGACCACCAAATCATCCAGTAAGTAGATAGATAAATTTATTTGTATATTGACTACGCAAGTTATATTTTTTTCTCCCTACTCCCTACTATCAAAAGTAGACAATTAATTTTGTACAACTACTTCTAGGTGGCTGCTGGATTAGAAAAATTTATTCCGGCCATAGATGATTTAGAAATAGACCTAGTGATTGAAATTTGAAAATTGAAAGGTTAGAATTCCAATTTTTAGCTAAAGTTGAACTATATAGTGCAAAGGAAGTAAAAAATGGGTACTCACGAACAACCTGTTAATCATCAGTGGAAAAATAGTATTGCTTTTCGCTATTTGGGAATCGCAAGTATTATTTTAGTAAGTGTTAACTTATTTTTTGAAGTGGTACAAATTCGCCATAATTTTAAATGGCAGTTAAGCAAACTTGAAAAAAAAGCTACAGATAAAGTTAAATTTTTAAGTGCTATTAGTCCAGAGTCGATTCTAAAGTCAGATTTTCTCACCCTGGAAATATTGGTGGAACAAACTACTCTGGATGCAGATATTGTCTATAGTTCGATAGTTAATTCAGACAAAATACCTCTAACCCGCCACCTTAATCAAAACGATCCTATCATTACTAATATTGTCAAAAGATATAACCTTAATGAAAATAATATCCTGACAATTATTAACTACCTGAAACAAAAACCAGGTATCAATGAAGTTAGCTCTCCAATTATTATCAATGGTAAATATTTAGGAGAAGTCAGGATCGGTTATTCGGTTGAAAATATTCAAAAAGAATTATACAAAACTGTTATTTATACTCTCGTTGCTTCTATCGGAGTAAGTGCTATCCTAATAACCTTAATTATCCTTTTGTTTAAACGACAAGTAAGTATTCCTTTGCAAGATTTAAGTAAATTAGCCCAAGCATTAGCAAATGGAAAACTAGACCAACGGACCACTATTAAACGTAACGATGAAATTGGCATCCTCCATACTACTTTCAATAATATGGCTGACCAACTACAACAGCATTTGGTCAGTTTACAAGAACAAATAATCGAACGGGAACAGATAGAAATTGCTCTGCGGGAAAGAGAGGAAAAATATCGTTATGTAGTTGATAATATCACAGAAGTAATTTTCCAAACGGATGCCACAGGTAAATGGACATTTCTCAGTGCAGCTTGGGAAAATCTGACTGGGTTTACAGTAGAGAAAAGTTTAGGAAAGCACTTTTCAGATTTTCTCCATCCATTCGATCGCCCACTAGCCTTAAAACAATTCCAGAGTTTTGTTGATGGTCAGAACAGCATGAGACAAAATTTTGAACTGCGCTACCTGACTAAAAAAGGTGAGTTTTGCTGGCTCGAAGTGTTAGTCCAAACTAATCTCGATCCAGACGGTCGTTTGACTGGTACATCCGGCACTCTCAAGGATATTACTCAACGCAAACAAACTGAAGAAGCATTGGAAATTAATAAATTTTCCTTAGAAAAAGCCGCAGATTCAGTTTTCTTGATAGGACCTGATGCTAAGTTTATATACGTCAATGAAGCGGCTTGTCTTACTGTAGGTTATTCCAAAGCACAACTGATGAAAATGAGTGTCGGGGATATCGATCTGGTCTATTCATCCGAGCAAAAGTGGAGGGAACATTGGCAACAGCTAAAACAATCTCGTTTTTTGAGATTTGAAAGCGCTAAAAAAACTCAGGATGGTAAAATTATTCCAGTGGATATTAATGCTAATTATCTGGAATTTAACGGTAAAGAGTACAACTGTGCTTTTGTTCGGGATATCACCGAGCGCAAAAAAATAGAAACGGAAATTAAAGCAGGAGAAGCAGCTCTTCGCGCTCTGTACAAACTAGCTTCGGCATCAAACCTGAACTTTGACCAAAGGATACAAGGGTTTCTGGCGATGGGTAGACGACATTTTAATCTAGAGACGGGTTTCCTAGGTTGTGTTCGGGGCGATCGCTACAAAATAATTGCCGTACAAAAGTCACCTCATACAAATCTCCCAGTAAAATCAGGAGATGAGTTTGATATAGACAAAACTTTTTGTGGTGCAACCTTTAAGGCTGGAAAATTGATGTGCTTTGAGTCAGCTAGGGAATCAAAATGGTGTTTGCATCCTGCTTATGCTCACCTTGGTATAGAGGCATATATTGGTGTCCCTGTAAAAGTAGGAAGAGAGCCTTATGGTGTACTTTGTTTTGTTAGCTTTACTCCTCGTAGTAACCCTTTTAAAAATAGCGATCGCCAAATTTTAAAACTCATGGCTCAGTGGGTAGGTAATGAAATAGAACGTCAGCAAGCAAAAAAAGCTTTAGAAACAGAAATTCAACGGGGAGCGCTGTTGAGAAATATTACCCAAGAGATTCGTAAGAGTTTAGATTCTCAGAAAATATTTCAAACTACTGTAAATCAAGTTGGTGGTGCTTTTCAAGCAAATCGTTGTCTGATTCATACCTATATTCCACAGCCAACACCAGAGATACCCTTCGTAGCTGAGTATTTAGAGTCTGGGTCTATATCATCAGTGCTAAATATAAGGATTCCAGTTACAGGTAATCCCCATGCTGAGAAAGTATTATTGCAAGACCAAGCCATTTCGAGTCTAAATGTCTATACCGATCCATTACTGGAAGCTGCCGCAGATATATGTCGTCAGATTAATGTTAAATCTATGTTGGCGGTGCGGACATCTTATCAAGGGAAACCTAATGGTGTTATGGTATTACAACAGTGTGAGTATTACCGTGAATGGACAGCACAAGAAATTGAATTATTTGAAGCGATCGCTGAACAAGTGGGTATTGCTATTGCTCAAGCGAAACTCCTAGAGCAAGAAGTTAACCAACGAGAGCTGTTAACTTTGAAAAATATTGCCTTGGAGAAAGCGACAAGAGAAGCAGAAGCAGCAGCTCAGGCAAAAAGTCAATTCCTCGCTACAATGAGTCACGAAATTCGGACTCCGATGAATGCTGTTATTGGTATGACTGGTTTACTCTTGGATACAGATTTGCAGCCAGACCAAAAAGACTATGTTGAAACTATTCGCACTAGTGGGGATAGTTTACTAACTTTAATTAATGATATCCTTGATTTCTCTAAAATTGATGCTCAGAAGCTGGAGTTGGAGGAACAACCTTTTGAATTACAAGAATGTATTGAAGAAGCTTTGAGTCTGTTTACTTCCCAAGCTCAGGAAAAACATCTGGAGTTGGCTTATCTGATTTCGCCGATGACTCCTAAGATGATAGTTGGAGATGTGACTCGCCTCCGACAAATTCTAGTAAACTTGCTCAGTAATGGAATTAAATTTACTAATGCTGGTGAAATAACAATTAGGGTGGAAGTATCAGAAATTCATGAAGTCGGCAATAATCGGGTTTACGAAATTCAGTTTGCTGTAAAAGATACTGGTATTGGTATTGCTCCAAGTCAAACAGAACGGTTGTTTAAGTCTTTCAGTCAGGTTGACTCTTCTATTACCCGCAAATATGGAGGGTCTGGACTAGGTTTGGCAATTTGTAAACGCTTGAGTGAATTAATGGGGGGCAAAATATGGGTTGAGAGTGAGTTAGACAAAGGCTCAACTTTTTATTTTACCATAGTAGCCTCTTCTGTATTGAGTTGCGCGATCGCTAATGAAGAAGCAGAAAACGATTTGGCACAAAAACGAGTACTGATTGTAAATCACAATTCTACCACCCGAGAAATGATAACTTTGCAAGCTCAGTCTTGGGGTATGTCAACTTTGGCAGTCTCATCAGGCACTGAGGCTCTTGATTTAATCATTAATCAAGGAGTAAACTTCGATCTTGCTATTGTAGATATGCAGATGCCACAGATGGATGGGTTAACTTTCGCTAGGAGCATCCGCAAACATATATCATGTCAGAATTTGCCTTTGGTGATGTTAGGGAATTTAGAGCAGCAAAAACTATTGGCGGAATCTCAAAATGTCGGTTTGACTGCTACCCTCAATAAACCAATTAAGGTCTCCTCACTTTACAATGTTTTGATTGATATTTTTACTGGAAAAGAAATCTCTATGAAAAAATTAGCTACTGCATCAGAAGTTAAGGCACAACCTGTAAACCAAAATTTGCGGATATTATTGGCAGAGGATAATACTGTTAATCAAAAGGTCGCTCTGCTACAACTAAAGAAGTTAGGATATCGCGCAGATGTGGCTGGCAATGGAATAGAAGTTTTAGAGGCTTTGCAACGTCAGTCTTATGATGTAGTCTTGATGGATGTGCAAATGCCAGAAATGGATGGGTTGGAAGCTACTCGTCAAATTCGTCAACAATGGTCTGCTGAATTATCTCCGCGCATTATTGCTGTTACTGCTAATGCTATGTCAGAAGACCGCGAGGAATGTTTGAAGGCTGGTATGGATGATTTTATTACTAAACCTATTCGAGTTAAAGAATTGGAACAGGTTTTACAAAAATCCCAAAGAATTAACACTGATATATTAAAATCACAAAGTAATAAGCAGTTAAGCAACAATATTCCGAACAACTCTAAAATGAAAATGGGTATGAAACCAATATTAGATGTGAGAATGTTAGAGTCGATCGCAAGTATGGGAGATGAGGAACTTCTAAGTGAGATTATTCAGGATTATCTTAAGTATTCTCCAGGGAGGTTGAAAGCTATTCGAGAGGCGATCGCTACTGATGACCCGAAGAAGCTACGAATGGCTGCTCATAATATGCGTTCTAGTGGTGCTAATCTGGGAGCTGTTAGTCTGGCAAGTATATGCAATAAATTGGAAAATTTGGGGCGTGCAGATACGACTACAGGAGCAGCAGAACTTTTTCCGTTACTAGAAATTGAGTATGAGGGTTTTCAAAAGGCGTTAATTAATTTTAAGTTAGATAAAAATTTAGAATTACCAAACTCTCAAACTGCTCAAACAACGGCAAATATTTCCCCTACTACTTCTGGTGATTTTGTCAATAATATTGAGTCGGAAATTCAGCATCCGCCAGTGTTAGATTTAATGGTTTTAGATTCTATTCGTCAAACTTCAGGTGCAAAGGCAAATCATATTATAACGGAGATAATTCAGGATTATCTCCAAGATACTCCTCACAAAATACAAGCTATTATAGATGCTATTGTTATGAATTATGATGAAGAATTAATACAAGTGGCTCAAGCTCTCGGCTCTAGTAGTGCTAAGGTTGGGGCTGTAACTATTGTTGATTTATGTGGGAAATTGGAAGGTTTAGCTCGCTCTGGTGTGACGACAGAAGCTACGGAATTATTGTTACAGATTGATGCTGAATATGAAAGGGTGATAGAGGCTTTCAAAAAGGAGTTAAATTTGCTCTCAAATTAAGAATAATTTACCAATAAAAAAAGGTGTTAGGTTTTATCTCAGGGCAGCTAACAGGAGTTTTCACGCTCTTTAAGTACCTAAACAAAATTAATTACCTACTCTGATTATATGTAATCCTTACAGTATAAGGAATTCAGTTTCCCTAAATGTGTAATTAATTTTGTGTACCTAGCTTATATTAGATTAAGTTCGGATAATTAGCGATCGTAAAAACTTTCTATTCCCTAGTTTTCCTTGTCTACTAATACTAAATTAATCTGAATAGATTTAAAGTTTTATATAACTTTTAGCGAATAATGAATAATTAATAATGAATAATTAATAATTAAATAATTCAGGTTTAAAGCCGACCCTTTTAAGGGGAAAAAGCGGTAGTTGTGCGCCAGCAAAACGCCATATCTAATCGACCAAGAAAAGAAAAATTTTTCAATTGTGTCAATCCTCTCTCTTTTAAGGCAGGGTCATTTCATTCTAGATTTTAGCAATAAATTTACTTACTTTCAGATAGCGAAAGATAAATTTTATAGAGCTATAAATAACGTATTTTCGTAAATACATAAAATGGCACACTTTAGAATAAAATAGCCCTGCTTTTAAGGAGAGGTAATTATTAATTATTAATTGTATCGGCTGTCGCCGACATGAAAATTGTTAATTACTGAACCTCTTTCAGCTAATCCCTGTTTGATTTTTTATTCACTTAAATCTGAAGGTGTATTGTAATTACGCAACATCTGAGTTTTCTGGCTATCCATGGATAAAGCTTCCACTGGAATCCGATTAAGTAACTTTTGAAAAGAGCGCTCGCCTCCATCAATATATTTTTGTAACTCTATTTTTATCTGTTGCCGATAAAAACCACATAATGGTTCCCAACCTTGAGATTGTTTGGGAACTAAAGCTAAAATTTCAGGAGAAATTTGGTTTAACTGAGTTTTCCAATTTTGAATAATATCTGAGTTCAACTGAGGTAAATCACACCCTAATAATAAAATCCAATCACTATTAATTTGAGCTAATCCTTGAGCAAAACCCATCAAAGGTCCCTCAGAATTTTCTTCAGTTAACCATTGACATTCTGTGGGTAAAATTGGCTGATATTTTTCCGGCCAAGGAGTAATAATATAAACTTTTTCTGTACATTCGGTAGCTACTTGATAAACCCTTTTCAACATCGGCACACCTTGCCAAGCAATTAAGGCTTTGTCTTCTCCCATGCGAGAACTTTTGCCACCTGCAAGAATGAGCGCTACTAGATAATTTTTGCTAGGGAAAGATGTATTCATAAATTTTTAAATAATTTTAAATAATATCATATCCGGATAAGATCGTGATAAAAAAACTTTCTCCTCCTCCTCCTCCTCTTCTTCTTATTCCCTCCTGACTCCTGAATTATGAATCCTGACTTATCTCTACTTATTTATAACTATTCAACCGGACATTATATAAAATGTTGAACTTACGTTTTGCACCAAAAGTGCGTAGTCCAAAAATTAGTATAATAAACAGAAGAGTGGCTACATTTTTCAATTAGGGAAATTATCCTGATCGGCAATAATTAATATGAAATTCGGTTGTACAGTTACCCTCAAAACTTACTTCTATAATTGAGTATAAAATTTCCATAGTTAGTCTCTACTTTCTCTACTTATATACACTATAAAAAATTTTCTCTTTCCTGACTCCAGACTCCGCGCATCAGATAAGTAGGTCGGCATAAATCAACGCATAATGTGGGCAATGCGTGTAGAAAGCTAAAACTTTTATACAAAAACACTTATAGGCATTGCCCACCCTACAACTGATAACTGAAGGGCGCAGTTCCTCTGCAAGAGGCTAACTGAAATGACTCCCGACTCCGCGCATCAGATAGTAAGGCGCTTACAGTAATTTCGATCTAATGACTTATTTGAAAGTAAAATTATCTACATTTATGTTTCCTGTTCATTATTAATATTTTTCCCAAAAATATAATTTTTTATGGTTCATTTTTGAACTGCCGAATGTGCAATTAAAATAAAGCTTGATAGCCACCTAATATTTGATGCAAATTAACCACCTTGCCAATAACTACAATAGCTGGAGCTTCAAAACCACTTACTTCAATTTGTTCTACTATGGTTTCGAGAGTGCCAATTAATTCTTTTTGTTCTGGACGAGTTCCCCACTGAATTAAAGCGATGGGTGTTTCTGTTGAAAGTCCGGCTATAGTAAGTTCTTTAATAATATTATGTAAGTTGTGAACTCCCATGTAAATGACGATGGTTTCCGAACCCTGCGCGATCGCTTGCCAATTAATTTCAGGCCGATATTTACCTGTTGCTTCGTGACCTGTGACAAACGTTACTGAGGAACTATAATTTCTGTGGGTAAGGGGAATACCAGCATAAGCAGGTGCAGCAATACCAGAAGTCACACCGGGAATAACTTCCACTGGTATTCCTGCTTGGAGCAAATCTTCCATTTCTTCCCCACCACGACCAAATACGAAGGGGTCGCCTCCTTTAAGACGTACTACTACTGCATTAGTTTTGGCTTTTTGTATCAGTAGTTGGGTTGTTTCAGCTTGTGGTAGGGAATGGCGATCGCGACGTTTGCCGGCATTTATTTTTTCTGCATTGGGGTTAATTATTGCTAGGATGGGAGCGCTAACCAGAGCGTCGTAGATGACAACATCTGCTTGTTCTAATAGCACTTTGCCTTTGAGGGTCAGTAGTCCGGGGTCTCCTGGTCCTGCACCTACTAAATATACTTTACCTAAACACTTTGATTGATTCATATATATAAATTGACAGAATTGTCTAATATAATTAGCTAAATCAATTACTATATCTAGTTTCAGCTAGATATACTGTATATTACCATACAAACAATTTAATATTATCTCAACTTGGGATTTTTTCATCTGCTTTGTGCAAGGAATTAGGTGTTAAGTGTTATCCCAAATTCACGCCAAGATAGTTACAGTAAAGTTAGGACAAAATTATTAAGATAATTGGTGCTAACTTAAGATATATAAATTACATTATGTTGTTGGCTAAGAAACAATTTTTTACTTATATTTAGGAGACTTTTTTTAGTCAATTATTGAGTATTTACTCTCCCAAAAAATCCTAAATAATAAGCTATGATGAATTCCTACCTCCTGAGTTCTACACATCGCTCTACCGACGGCTCCTCTATACAACCCCTAAACGTATCTTTGTCAATGAAGATCGTTTTTTTTAGTTAGGAGACAGGAGACAGGAGGGAAGAGGATCGAGCTGAAAAATTCCACAAAATACGCAGATTTTTCCTCAAAATTGATGCGCGATCAGACTTAACTATGTTCAACAATTGATAATTGATAATTGATAATTGATAATTGATAATTACCTCTCCTTAAAAGAGAGAAGATTGACACAATTGGAAACATTTTTCTTTTTTCTCCTTAAAAGGAGAGGCTTTAAACCAAATTATTCGGTAATTATATAGATATAAAATGGATGGGTTCTATATGACTCCTGAGTCCTAACTTCTCACAACAAAGACAAGCTCTGGAACATTTTATAAAATTGTTATTATACCAAATAATCGGGGCATTCAGTCCGAAATTGCCCCTACAAATTTTACAGGGTAAGTCTCAATTCATAAGCCTAAAGCTAAAGCTCCTTGGTAGAAAATAAAACTAGAAACCCAAGCTAAAGCCAATGGAAAGACTAAAGAAAGTAAGGTGAATTTCCACGATTTTGCCTCTTTAAATAAAGTAGCTAAAGTAGATATACAGGGAGTATAAAGTAAACAAAAAATACAGAAGCTATACCCTTGAGCAAAGGTAACTGTTTCAGCAATATAGCCACTAATATCTCCATCATTCATGCCATAAATAACTGCTAATTTAGTTGGGTGTTAAATCTTAAAGCTTAATACTATAAAAAAGAACAAGTTGATTAAGACATAGACTCATAATGAACCCGATCGGGAGAAATGTTTTTCTCACTATTGCCTGTTCTTTGCTATAGAAACTAATAATTTTCCACCCAATATTTAACAAAAATTGTCAAATTATGAATGTTTTAATTTACTTTGCTTGTACCTCTAGAACTCCGTCCTCATAAAATAAAACTGCAAACTCAGCCCACTCGGTTTTGAGTGTTTCTGTTTTGGTAGTATTGTCAGAATTAACTAAGCTGGGAAGCGGTGTATTTTTCATATTATCTGAGGCTACTTGATTGAAAGGTTCGTAAGTAGCGATCGCTCCATCTCGACCGACTTTAACTAAGTAGATCGAAGTTCGATCTATGGGAATTGTCCAGGAGCGGTCGATAGTATTGTAGAGTTTTTCTTTTAACTCTAAAATTGTTGTATTGTCACTAATTTTTTTAGTTGTTGATTCGATATTTTTAGGTTTATAATTAGTTGTTCCACCAACGGATAAGTTGGTATTTTGATTAGTAGTTGGGGCAGTTATTGGGGTTTCATTAGTGGCTATACTTGTCTTTTCTAAGTCAGATTCTTTATTTACGGCATCAGGATTTTTGGCAACTTCTGGTACAGTTTTATTTGTATCTGTTGTTTGAGTTTTTTCCTCTAAAGTAAGTTTTGAATTTGAGTCGTAAACAACATTTGTAGGATTATTAGCCAAATTTTCTGCATCTACTGGATTAATATTCCGAGTTACTACAACGCGATAAAATCCGGCAATGGCAACTAAAATAATCGCTGTTATTGACACGAATGATGCTGTTTTAACTTGGTTTGATAACTCTGGAGTAGTATTGGGGCTAACTTCTGCATCTTGAGATGTTTCATCTGTTTTAATAAGTATCATTTGAGCTTCCTCCGGTCGGATAGCTATTTCTGTGGTGGCACCAACTCGAATTTGTAATGGGCCTCCTAACTTAGCTTCCCGCAATATTTGCACTGGTCTATCAGAAACTATTCCCATTGCTTCTAGTCTCTGAGACAGTGCTTGTTCATCTTTATCGTTCACAATTCGATCGACTATTGCTATTTGCCCTGGCTTCAAATTAGATAAGTTCATCGCACTACCTGTTCATTTATTATTATTTTTTGCTAATTTAACTATTTTATAAGATTTTCTATGTTAAAGGTCAAAGATAAGAATATAGATAATCTACTCTGAGACTTTTGAGCGTGACAAGCTATATCTACTGAAGATAACTATTAATAATTTTTTCTATTTGTTTGTAATTTATTTGTTAATACTTCTCTAAATATAATTATCGTTTTTGCAGCAAGTGGGTGTAGCTAATATCCTGATTGATGTTTGGAGATTTAGTTTGATTGTGCTAGAAAATCCTAGTTATTAATGGTCTGTTGAAGAAACCATGATTTTACTGGCAGGGTTAGAGCCTAGACCAATATGATGATGATTGAGTGCAACTATGACTGAGCCACTGGGGTTGTTGCTAATCACCTCTATTTCTACTCCCGGAAGTAAACCCATTTTTTGCAACCGACGAGCCATATCTGCTAAAGCATTGATTTTGACAATATTTAGGCGATCGCCTCGTCTTGCTTTTGTCAGTGGAAAGTTAGTCTCTACCACCGATAGTTGAGAAATATCATTAACCTTTACATCGTTGTTATTTTCTTCCGACTCAATGTCGTTAGTGTCTCCTAAAAAGGTAAACTCCCATAACTTTACCTTTCCATCTAAGTTTTGGCAGGAGCTATCCCGATATTCTTTATCCATAAGATCATATTTGTGTATCGTGTTTATTAGGATTTAGTTGCAATTAATTGTTATCTTATGTAGGCAAAAATACTTTGTCAAGTGGGATTAGCTTTTCTTTAATAATTCTTTACCTAATTCTGGTTGTTCTATTCGAGCTAAAATTGTTGTTAAAAGTTAGTTTAATTTTGATTATGTAGAAGCAAATACTATTATTAGTAACTTTTTTTGTCTGTATCTAAACAGACATTATTTTAATATTTCATAGATAAATAAATTGATTATAGTTTTAGTAACTTATCAGCTTGATAATAACATTTTAACTGTCGCCAAAGCCAAAATGCCACGAGATAAATCAGCTCAACTTCCTATTAGTTATAAATCTGTTAAATGTGAATGAATAGTAAAAATAGATATCCTAGAATATCTCTGTAAAAAAATCTAACAACTGCATCAAATCGCTAATATTCGCTTGGTTGTGGCGGATTAGAAATATCCTATCATTAGAGTGGAATTGTTCCCGGTGGTATCCACCCACTAGTATTGCCTTAATATTTTATTTATAGATACTCTCTAATTAAGTAGATGGACAGAAAGAAATATAATATG
Source organism: Microcoleaceae cyanobacterium (assembly GCA_049647275.1). Taxonomy (GTDB): domain Bacteria; phylum Cyanobacteriota; class Cyanobacteriia; order Cyanobacteriales; family Microcoleaceae; genus JASJEE01. Next base: position 2,919 of record JBARXI010000813.1, on the reverse strand, counting down.
CTTTGTCATTGCGAGGAACGTTTGCTATCGCATTCCGCACCGAAAGCAATTCCAATCCAATCGACCAAGAGAAAAGAAAAAATTTTCCTTTTAGTAAATCCTCTTCTTTTCAAGGAGAGGTAATTATTAATTGTTAATTATTAATTGTTGAAACCTACCTACTTAGTAAATCGCCTAAGTTGAATAAACTCTAAAGAGATAGAGATATAGAACTTTTAGTGAATAGTCAGGTACAGTTTTACATTAATCTATATTCTCTGTTGCGGTTGCCTACTTATCATAATTTTGTACTTCCGGAAAATTGCCAACTACTGTATCACTGGCATGAGTTTCAATGACTGAAAATGAAACAGCCGTGCTTATACCAATTATCCAAAACTTTGCTATATTTTGATTTTCTAAATATTATTTATGGGAGTAAATCCTTAGTATTGAGTAAATTTGGTTTTTTTGACAGTTATTTTTCCGAGCTTCCAAGTGTAGCAGTAATTTGAAAAATTGGTATTATACCCTTGCAGAGAAATCAACCATCACGGAGCGTTGCAAACAAAGCGACGCAATCTCAAAATTAAACTCAAAATTAAAAGTCATCCATTAAACTTTTATTTATTAACCACTTAATTCATCTTCTCAAGGCGATTCGTAAAATATAAACGATATAAATCACAACTTAGTGTGGCGCAACCTCCTTCCACATTCACCAATCCTATGCTGCGTAATTTTAATCTTTGCATTGACTCTAATTTAACTGGTTTGTTAGAATTAATTACTTTTTGAAGAGAATGTTTTAACTCCGGGTGTTGTAGTAAATTCCACCAATGTCGTTGTAAATGCTCGACATAAACTCCTGTATTTGTTGTTGTCATTTTTAGCAGTTCATCTATGGAAATATTATTGGTTGAAATCTGATATAGTCCTAATTTTACCAAATAAGGATTTCCCCCTATAATTGCCATTAATTTTTCTATTTCCGATCTATCTAGTTTCAATTGATAATCTTTGGCTAAATCTTGAATTTGCCGTGCAGTTAACTCTGGTAAATCAATTGGCAAACCCACATTAAAAGGTGATTGATTAATATCTATAGGCACATAAGATTCTGTAGAATGAACAACGATTAATCGTATATTTTTCCAGATATCGCGATTTTTGGCATCCTCATGCCAAGCCCGCAACAAACTAAAAAAATCTGAAGTAATTTCTGGATATTGAAAAATCCGATCTACTTCATCTAACCCTAATACTATAGGTGCATCAATACTTTTTAAAATATATCTTTCAAAGTAAGATTTACAGGATACTTTGCTACCAAAAATTTGATTCCAATAATTATCTAAATTAGCTGGCAAATTCAATTGTGAGGCGACACTAACGCAAAACCAGCGCAAAAATCTATCCAAATTTTTAAAAGTTTGACTGTCAACTAATTGTAAACTTAATGCTACAGTTTGATATCCCAATTTTGAACTATGATGCAAAACTCTTGCCATCAAAGATGTTTTTCCCATTTGCCTCGGAGCTTTAATTCTAATTAGGGCACCTGGTTTACTAATCTCTTGATAACAACGTTCTTCAATTGGAGGACGTTCAATATAAAAAGTACGGGCTAAATTATCTTGATTTTTTTGTAATTTAGGTGCTGAAGAGGGTAAAGGATATTTATTATAATCATCCCCATTTATCGGATTCATATTGATTAATTCTGATTTTGTTTCTGGGATGGGGGGAGCTACTTCTTTTCCGAGCAAGGCAATAATTTCGGCAACTACATTTTCAGGATTATCTGCACTTTCCCATTGCCATTGTTGCATCTTACTTAAATAACCATAGAGATTAAAATCCCAAGGTAAATTTATCGGAATATTAACTCGAATAGGTATAATCCAAGGTTTTTTATCTGGATGAATATTTTGAAACTCTTTTGCTCTTCTGACTATTTCAGTAAGGATTTCACTGATAATTGATTCAACTGTTAAGAATAGAATTAAGTAATCAGATTGTTTGAGTTTATCATCAAATTTTTGAATCAACTCCCCTTCATCTTTACTGTTATTTGCTAGAAAATATTCATAATTACTAGCTTTTAATTTTTCAATAAAATTGGCAAATAAGTTATTTTTAGTAGTTGCTTCTGAAAAAGATATAAATAATTTTGGCATAGTTAAGCTCAGTAGTTGATTAACTGTACTGAGTTTAACAATATCATAGGTATAGCAATCTTATTTCCATTGTAATATTTTAGTGGTGGTTAGGAGTCAGGTAGGGAAGCTGTCGAATTGGCTACCTACAGAATTTAAGAGGTGTTCAGTTAATATTGACTGTTATTATATCCGTCATATCATGTCTGGATAAACAGTTATAAATAATTAGGGCGACCTCGAGGAGTCAGGAGGGATAAGAGGGAAAAAGAGAAGAAAGTTTTTTTATTACTAATCATCCGGACATGATATCAAAACCTATTGGGGAGATGAGGAGATGAAGAGATAGCATAAATACTTGTATTTGATCTAAAATTACTTTTTTACTATCTGGCTAAACTTTCAGTTTTTGTGTGAAATAAATGTAGTGTTATTTTTCGTATTTCATAAAACATTCTTTTTTCACACCTGGTATTAGATATCTCTAAAAAAGAATATAGAGACTTTCTATGGAAAGTCTCTACCAGGGTTTTAGAAAACGAATATTTCATTTCCATGCCTATTTCTATTGGGAATTTAAGAACATCTCTTTGTGCAGAAATTTCAGAATTTGAAGTCAAGAGCAACCTTTTATATTGTGCCCGGATCATATAATATAGCAATCCTATTTCAGTTATAAATTTTTGGTGGTGGTAGGTGGTAGGTGTTAGGTATTAGGTGGTAGGTAGAAGACAAAATAAATACATCTAAATTTTTCACAATTCATTTAGGATTGCTATAG
>JBARXI010000812.1:0-8723 GCA_049647275.1 Microcoleaceae cyanobacterium | reverse complement strand
ATCGCAGCAGTTAACAGATGTTATAAGTGAAACGGTATCGCAAAGTTTGACTGTATGCCTCAAATCTAAATACAGACAGATTATAATTCTCAAGCACTATATATAGTGTCTTTGCGTAAGTCCTGATTATATAGGTATCAGAAAAATGGAGGAGTGGTTTATGGTTTCAAAAGAAAGAATATTGTACTTAGTACACAGATAGAGTTGGCCTATATTCCCTAAACAAATTTGTGACTTTTGGATTTATTGATTATTGAAAAATTATTATTGATAGCTTCAGAGGCTGGCGATATACAGACAGTTGTGTCATTTCAGTTATCAGTTAGCCTCTTACAGAGGAACTGCGCCCTTCAGTTATCAGTACCTCTGTAAGAGGCCAGAGGCTTGAAAATACTGAAATTTATTTTCTCTTGGTCACGAGATCGCGCCACAATATTGATTCAATGTTTGTATGCTTTTTCACTAAAGTTTTCAACTATTGGCACACCTATACTTGGTGACACGCAGCTTGTATTTCTGCAAAATTATGCTCTATCAAGGCTTATAGCTTTTTTACTGTACCTTACTAGCTTTCGTTTTCCTTTTTTCCCTAGCCTAAGTTATTTCCCAATAACTCTAATCTTTGGCTCTAGTGCAAAAAGGCAGCTATGCTGGAGGCAGAAGGCAGAAGGGAAAAAAGGTTATTGTACAAGCTTTTGAACTGAACGTTTTTTAACTGGTTAGTTATTTCCGCCATCCTCCACTAGTATCTGATGATAACAGAGCAGATATTCGACCAATTTGCTGTTTATTAACCACAGCACCTCTGGCAACTAGCAAGTCAGCCACCTGCCAATTTTCCAGTTTGATTGCATCATCAAGGGGAGTAAAACTAGCCTTTCTTTTAGCATTAATATCTGCACCCCATAAGAGCAACAATTCCACAATTTCCTTCAAGTTAGATTGCACCGCTGAGTGTAAAACCGAGCGATCGCTTTGGTCTCTAATTTTCAGATCGGCACCATTATAAATTAACAGTTGAGCTAATTCTATCTGGCGACGCTCTATAAGTTCATGTAATAAGGGGTCGCCATGTTTGTTTTTGACAAGATTAACGTTGGCGTTATTAGCAATTAATAGTTGGACTTTTTCGATGTAAGAATTTTCTAAAGCAACAGTTAGAGGAACATTACCATCTTTATCTTTAGCATTTACATCCGCATCAACAGCGATCGCTAATTCTACTAAATTCAACGACCCCTTTTTTACAGCTTGATGGAGGATAGTTTCGCCTTTACTATTCCTAGAATTAACATCCGCACCGTTGAAAATTAACATTTCTGCAATCTCAAGCTGGCTTTTAGATAATGCTAGAAATAAGGGAGTATTGTTTCTACTATTGCCATCAACATCCGCACCTCCAGCAACTAATAACTGCTGGACAATCTCTACCTTACCATACTCAACTGCTAGATGCAGCGGAGTTGAATTAGACCGCTCTCTGGCATTGACATCTGCACCTCCAGAAATTAACAACTCCACAACCCGAAAGTAACCATGGTCAACTGCTAGATGCAGGGGAGTTGAACCAGACCGATCTCTGGCATTGACATCCGCACCGTTGAAAATCAATATTTCAACAATCTCTTCGATCTCTCCAAAAAATTTTTCCATGACAAAGTGAAGAGGGGTGCGACCATATTCGCTGTCTCTAGCATTAACATCAGCACCTTCAGCAATGAGAAGTGCTGCAATATCTTTATCCCAAACTACATGGAGTGGAGTTCCCATTGAAGCAGACCACAAAGCACCACCTCCTGGAGAACCATCGGTATCGTAATACAATCCTCCCTCGGTACGCTGAATATTGACATCTGCACCCCGCTCCAACAACAGTTTGACGACATCAAGATGACATTTCCAGACAGCACAGTGGAGCGGAGTAATTCTATCTTCTCCTCCAAAAACACCTAATTTAGCTCCGTTAGCGATTAGACATTCTGCAACATCAAGATGTCCGTTAGCAGCAGCCAAGTGTAGTGGTGTGAAGTCTTTGATGCTTCCCCCCCAGTCCTCCCATATTAATCGTGGACCTGGATGGTTAACATCTGCACCTTGGCTAATCAGTAACTCTACCATCTTTAGCCATCCTATTTTTGCATAGTGGGCTAGGGAAGCATTAATGTCTGTAGGTAAATTAGGTACTACGCCTCGCTCTATAAATAGTTCGACAACATCTTGATGTTGATTCTTCACTGCTTCATCTACTGGCGTGCTACCCTGGGAGTTGCGAACGTCGAACTCAGCACCATGAGCTAGCAATAACTCTGCTATTTCTCTATTAGGTGCCAGGTTTAGGGGTGTTTGGCCTTGCTTATTCTGAGAGGTGATATTTGCTCCTTGCTCTATGAGGTACTCTACGACCGCGCGATCGCCTCGTTTGACAGCTAAATGCAGAGGGGTGGAGTTATTTATATCTGTGGCATCAAGAATAGCACCCGCATCTAATAAAAGTTGGGCAATTTCAGGGGATGTCACCCAGTGCAGGGGCGTAGTTTGCCAATTTTTCTTCAAATGAGAGGTACAGATGGCATTGACTATAGCTCCACGCTCCAGTAACAAGCTGACAATTTCCCGATGTCCGTTTCTAACTGCTGTTTGTAGAGCTGTTGAAGCCAGATTTTCTTCAAAGCGGGTTTTAAGTTCTACACCTGCACAGAGCAAGTATTCTACCATTAGTTTTTGACCTGTACCTGCTGCAATTTTCAGTAGGGTAGGGTAGCGATAGCTTTTTGTATCATCCACATCCCTCCATCCCTCCAGGTATTCTTTTACCGTTGCCATATCTCCTGTTATGGCAGCAGCGTAGGGATTTGTTTCTACTCCGCAAGCTAACAGCAGTTTGACTATTTCCTGGTGTCTTTCTTTGACTGCGACATCGAGCGCCTCAACATTTGCTGTCACACCATGTTCTAGAAGCATCTCGACGATTTCTTTATAGCCTCTATTGACGGCCAAGCGTAATTCTCTTTCGGCGAAGGGTGCGCCACTAGCTATAAAAAGATTAACTATCTCTGGGTTGCCTGTTTGTACAGCAGCAAGTGGAGGTTTTGGGTAATACAACGCCTCAGCAATCTTTTCCCAGTTACCATCGAATCTTCTGTTAAGAAGGATTCTGAGAACTTTAAGATTATTTTCAGCGAGCGGTGTTAGTAGAACAGAACCAGGTGCATTTAGCAAGGCCATTTTTTTATTTACCCCCTATATGAATCTGAATGTTTTTGCTCCTAAATATGAACCCTTATTAAAGTTATATTCTTCCAGTTTTTTGTCAAATAATGCTCCTTCTTCTGCATCGGAAATTACCACATAACCTAACTCGGAATTAGTTAAGGTGCGACGAACTAATTCCTGATTCAAGTCGGCATAGCTACTAATATTTAATTGTTCTAATCCTTCTAAGCTTACTATTGCTAATTCACCTTCCTTACAGCGGTTTTCATTTCGGTAGACCACAGGGCGAATGGCCATTAGCTAGCGCACAACTACGTTTTACATGTCGCGGAGCGAAACGCCCCTACAGGTTTTGTTTGTGACGATGTGGTTTATCAATCTGAAAAGCGCTGTAAATCAGCCACCGTCATGTAAGTAGTTTATTTCGATTTTTCCTTCTTCTCCTACTACAAAAAAGCCCTAGTTTTAGGCCAAAAGAGCAAAAGTGTCACAATTACATTCAAGATTAACGTCAAAACTACAGTCATAAAAACTGACTTGAGGATAGTTGTGAACATTTTCTCTCTGGAGTAAAGTCAATGATTAACGCTTCACCAATTCATCCTTGTGAATCTACTCACAACAATACAAAATTAAATTCTCGGTCTACTCACTTCATCCTTGTTTCCATTTTTACTACAATTATACGTCTACAAATCAAGATGAAGATAATAAAAATGATGAGGATATAATTCCACCTAAAATGAATATTTTTTTCCAATGTATACAAATTAATAAGTAGAACAAACAAAAACTAATCAATGTTATTAGAGGAGAAAATTCAAGATGTTTAAATTTAATTTTGCTGCTCGTTTAACTGTTATTACTCTCTTTGCTACTGCTTCAATTCCCTTAATTTCTTTACCAGCTCATGCAAAGATCCGAGGTTTAAAAGTTTGTAATGATTCCCATGAGCGTGTCAGTGTTGCTTTAGCTAAAAAATCAGGCGCTCAATGGATTACTTCAGGCTGGTGGAGCATAGATCCAGGTGATTGTAAAAAACTTGTGAATGGGAAAGTGAAAAATCGAACTTATGGCATTTATGCAACAGGTCTTCGGGGTGGAAAATGGTCAGGAAGTAAGCCTTTATGTGTAGAAAATAGTAGCTTTGAATATCATTATGCTGATTCAAGTTGTTCCTATGGAAAGTGGGTAAATTTCGATATAATTCGCCCAGGGAAAATGAAATATACCTATAGTTTAACACCTCGAAGATAAAAACTTATTTAACTGGTAATTTCCGACTTTGTTACCATAAATTTTCTAGGCTTTAATGTACTTCAATTTTGTAAATAGCTTTGTTTTCAGTAACTCTGAAATGTTCAATAAATTGATTTTAAAAAAATAATTTCTTAGGGTTGCTGGAAACCAGCCTCTTTTTTAGTGGCAGTTATAAATAATGAGTTATCAAATGTATACAAGAGGATTCATTTAAGTCTAAAAATGTATAAAATTAGAACTAAAAAAGGAGTTAAAGGATTATGAACAATAAAATTATTGGTACTTTTTTGATACTGCTGGGAACCGCAATAATTTTTCCTCAAACAGCTATTCCTATCATAGAAATAACGACACCAATTATCAAACTTCTAGAAGAAATTTATGATAACCTAAATCCCTACCAACAACCGGAAAGCAAAAACTATAGACAAGAATATCCAGTTATTAATTCTGTTGAAAAATCTCCATCTTTAAACTTGAGCAAATCCAGCCAAAAGCTTCAGTATATAAATGGAAAAAAAGTTACTTCCTCTGGTCAAAGCGGACAATTTTTAGGAAAAGTTGAGAGCATCAGGATTCAGAAAAAACCAAGTAGTCAAGATAGCGGAGTAGTTGCAATTATTTGTTGGAATGATGGAATTCAATCTAATGTTTTATTCTTAGAAAATTCCCGAGTTCGGGTATGGACAAATAGTATTGAATACGGTGGAAAATGGTATTGGGATACAAAAGGTTATTTGCGTATCAAAATGGATCGGGGTTCTAAATATATTTTTGATGAAAACAACAGATTTAATCCTGTTGCTAAGATAAACTTACTTTAAGTTCAGTCTGACTATAAATATTGCATTTATCCGGCGCGGGCAATATGCCAGCACTAGAAAAATCATACCAAAAAAAAACCTGCCCTCAATGGAGCAGATTCATACTGTCAACATCTACTTTTTGGAGGCTTCTACCATCCAATAATTTATTTTACCGATATTATGACCATTTTTTTTAAATTTAATTTTTGTTATAGAATTGTAACAAACCATAACAAAAATACCCTGAAAAACACTATAGATAGAGGGTCCAACCCCTCGTTTAACTAATGGAAATTGTGAATACAAGTCCTTTCATTTATATGACTAATATCATGTCCGGTTGAATACTTATAAATAAGCACAGAGGAGTCAGGAGTCAGGTAGGGGCGATTCGCGTAATTAGGAGCATTCCGGAGGAAATCGCCCGTACAGGAGGGAAGAAAAAGGAAGAAAAAGAGGAGAAAAAAGAAGAAAAAGAGGAGAAAGTTTTTTATCACTAATTATCCGGACATGATATAATTGCTGTACAAGGGATGTAAAAAAACAATATTTCCTTCTTTCTTCCTTAATCACAAAAGTTATGATTAAAACAATCTAGAAGTGTAGCAAACTGATTTACCTCTGGCTGTGAAACAACATTTCGATTTAGCCAAAATGCTTCTATTCCCACATTAATTGCACCCTGATAATCAGCATTCAAACTATCTCCAATATGCACAACTTCTTCAATCGCACAATTACACTTTTGTAAAGCAGCAGCAAAGATTTTCCTATGAGGTTTAGCAGCCCCCACTTCTGTAGAAATAGTTACATCAGAAAAAAAATCTACCAACTTTAATGCTTCTAAAACCGGATAAAGTCGCGAATCAAAATTTGACAAAACTGCTAACTTAATTCCACGATCGCGCCACTTAGTTAAGGCAGGTTTCACATCAGGATAAACAAACCAAGGTGCTACAGTAGCAAAATAATCATAAAGTTGCCCGAAAAAACTCCTGAAGTCAGAAAACTGCTCAAAGACTCCGACTTTCTTGTAAGTTTCAGCAGCAACCAGACACCACCACTCAAACTCCAACTCTGGTATTTTTGCCAACTCCACTCCAGGAAACGCCATTGGTGGGGCTGCCTTAAAACTTTCAAAAAAAGCTCGATTTACAGTGGGAGCAGAAACATCCACTCCCCACTGACTGGCAAATTGTTGATAAATCTCACCCACACTACCACGGACACCAAATAAAGTACCCACAGCATCAAGTAAAATAACTTTAGTCATATTTTTAAAGGTCAAAAGTCAAAAGTAGTAGCGTCTCTAGACTAATTCGATCGGCTGGCTAAAAGAGAAAAGTTTAACAGTATAAACTCTTGATTTTCTTTACCTATAATTTAAATCTAGAAGTGCTAGTAGAGTGGGCAAATGTTGAGTTACCAATATTAATGGTAAATAAATATGATATTTGCCCATCTTAGCCACAAGCTGTAGCAAGCTCTAGCAAGTATTTAGTAAATTGGCATAAGTTCAAATTTTTATAGTGCGAGCATCACAGCGTAATAAGTCGCGGAGTGAAACCGTGCTTAGTTTAGTTTAAATGCACAACAGCCTTATATAATTTGACTTACGTTGACAAACTTGAGAGCATCTCTTGAATAGGATTAACTATCCAGTTGAAACCTACTTTCATCTGATGTTCCAATGTTGGTAGACGATACAGATAAACTAAACGCCTTGCCAAATGTGCTACCTGACCATCGAGTTTAATTCCTAAGCTGGTAAGAGTCGCGTTATCAAGCCCCAAGGTCATCATTTCACCCAATGGCTGATAGTGGAATGACAATAGAGGTCGCCCGGTCAAAGATGCCCAGATATTCCAGGCGACATAATCAGATTGCTGTATAGCAACTTGGGCGGTTGTAGGTACTTTTTGTCCGTCTGCATCTTGGGAGTCAGCTAAATCTCCAAGGGCAAAGATTTTAGGATTATCCATAACTTGCAGGGTTGTACTGGTGACTATTTGGTCGCGCTGATTTTTTTTCACAGGTAATGACTGCACTACTGAGGCGACTTTTGTACCCACTGTCCATAAAACGATATCTACTGGAATTTTGTCAACTTGCCCTTTGTATTTTAAGGAAATATTATTTGCTTCTATTGATTCTATTTCTGTTTCTAGATCGATCCAAACATTTCGTTCTGATAAAGCTTGAGAAGCTGCTTCCCGGTTAAAGTCTGGAGATGTTCGCAGAATCATGTCGCTGCGTTCGACTAATCTAATTCTTCCCCGCTCTTGTAAACGGTCTGCTAATTTACAGGCTAATTCTACCCCACTGTAACCAGCTCCGGCGATGGCAATTCGAATTTTGTCGCGCTCGGATGCTTCTAAAACTCTCAACTTTTCTTGGAGAGAGTAAGCATCATCAATAGTGCGGAATGGGATGGCGTATTCGGCTGCACCTGTGACCATTTCTAGGGGAGTTTCGCCTCCCATTGCTAAAACAAGGCGATCGTAACTAAATTCTTGACCGTTTTCTAGTTTTACTTGTTGCTGCTGGATATCAATTCCTGAAACAACGCCTTGACAAAAGCGAATATCGGTGTTTGCTAATAATTCTTCAAATGGTGGGGCTATTTCCCAGGTTTGCAATTCCCCGGTTAGGAGTTCGTACAATAGTGGGGCAAAGAGAAAGCGATCGCGCTGGTCTATCAGAATTATTTCGGGTTTTTCTGAAGGTTGCCAGGGAAACTTGATTAGGCGAAGGGCGGTATAAAGTCCACCGAAGCCACCACCAAGGATACAAATGCGCTGAGATTTTTCAGTCATAGTTAAGTAGGGGAAGTTAATATTAGGTTACTTCTTTATAGGATAGCAATATCGGAAGGAAGAAGGAAGGATGAAGGACCAAAGTTGGAAGAAGGAAGAAGGAAGGACCGAAGTTGGAAGAAGGAAGGAGGAAGGAGGAAAAAAACATAGATCATAATTAAAGTTTCTAGAACCTTAGTTACCCAACCACTACTACAGTTTAGTTTAGCCAAAGATGATATAGCGTTTCTTAAGTTACTGAGGTACAGTTGTTTTTCTTCTTTTCTCACACCGAGTGCGCAACAGCAGTGCGTTTGTCGGCTTGCTCAGGCGCGACCTGGTGGCGCTTCGTTCCGACCTCTGTCGCGCGCTCGCGGGGTCGCACCGCTATTCCCTGTTTCCCGAATTACTACGACCTACGGACGTTGCATGCAACCTCCCTACTCCCTAAAAATTACGAATGCGCGTACCTCACGCTTCTTGGGAATTGCTATATAATTCTATAATTAAAGCATAAAAATTTTGGGCGTTGGTGAATGATTGTATGATTTTTAGTAGTCAGTAGTCAGTAGTCAGTAGTCAGTAGTCAGTAGTTAAAACAGCTTTTTTCCCTACTATTGGGACTTACACAAAATCAAGCCAGAAAATA
>JBARXI010000811.1:0-4401 GCA_049647275.1 Microcoleaceae cyanobacterium | reverse complement strand
TCGGTGTCTCCGCGTCTCCCTTTCTCCGCGTCTGTGCGTCTCTTCGTGACTCTTCTTCCTAGGAATTCCCCGTACTCCCGTACCTCCCCATTAGTCGGGCTTAGTAAACCCAATATCAGTTCCCTGACCAGCATGAACCAAAGCCAACTTTTCATAACGTTCGGCGTGTTCAAGCAAATTAGCAGCCTCTGACTCTGATATATCCCTAACCTTTTTGGCAGGTACTCCCACCACCAAAGAAAAAGACGGTATATCCTTCGTAACAATAGACCCAGCTCCAATAATACTACCAGTTCCCACTCTTACACCATCAAGCACCACAGCTCCAATACCAATCAAACAACCTCGCTCAATATGAGCCGAATGAATCACAGCCCGATGTCCAATAGTAACATAATCTTCCAAAACAGTTACTAAACCAGGGTCTCCATGAAGCACAGCACCATCTTGGACATTGCTATGGTCTCCAATAACAATTTTTTCTACGTCCCCACGAACCACAGCCCCATACCAAATACTGGCTCCCGTGCCTATCTCTACTATTCCCATAACTGTAGCGTTATCTGCCACAAAAGCAGCTTTTGATAAATCAGGAGGTGGCCAAAATGATGGATAATTTGACTGATGTTCGTTAATATGACTCATGTTTGCTCGTTTTCATAGCTGTTAGGTATTTTATAGCAGTCGAAGGAAAGGTTAGGACAGAGCAAAAGCTTAAAACTCAGACAACGCAATATTTTTCCTTCTGCCTTCTGCTATATCAGAACTCCCCTACTCCATAATGTTAAGGTAAAAGTCTAATTCGTTTAGCAGCCCTCTTATGGCTGCTGGTATGAAATTTGCCCAAGCTTCTATAATTAAGTCACTACTGCTGCTTAGAAATTATGACCCAATTCTTTTCCAACCCCACTTTGCAGTATCCAATTTTTGGCCCTGAAATTCAATGTCCCCACTGTCGTAAGACAATACCAGCTCTCACTTTGACAGACACTTATTTGTGTCCGCGACATGGAGCTTTTGAAGCTGACCCAAATACAGGTGAGTTGTTTCATCTTCAATCTGGCCGTCACTGGCGTCTATGGGATAATGAATGGTATCGCCAACATACTCATCCCGATGGCATTAGGTTTGAAATTCATGAGGCCCTAGACCGACTTTATACCCAGGGTTATCGGGCCATTAGTGTCACAATAGCTCATAGATATCGGGACTTGGTTAACGCTTATTTAGAACGTAGTAAGCCCTGGAACGCTAATTCAGACTCTTGTGAACCAAAGCTTTATGGTTTACCTGTAGAATTTAGTTCTGAATCTGAAGATGAACCTTGTTGGGAAGTGATTAATTTTAAATTGGAAAAAGAGCAGGGAGTGCCAGTAAGGTATCCTTATTTCCGATTGTTTGAGTAGTTATAATTAGTTTAGTAGACCTACAATTAATTTATAATTAAGGAGTTGCATATTATGGAATGATACTGCCAAAAACTGGTTCTGGCTTTGAATTAAAAAAACCATTAATTAATCATTCTAATAATTTCCTAATTTCCTAATTCAGATATCTTACTAAATCCAGAATCATTCACCCGCTGTGCAATTTCATAAATTAAAAATATCATTTTAGAAATAGAATGCACCATGCCTCGATTCGGACTGCAAATATTCATCAAGCGATCGCTTTCTATGAAAAACTTGGCTTTATAGTTTGTGAACGCTTTACTACAGGATATACTTTGGCTTGTTGGATGGAAGGATTAAATGGACGAATTGAATTAATTCAAATTCCTGAGCCAAAACCTGCACCTGATGCTTTTGGTGATGAACATTATGTGGGATATTATCATTTATCATTTAATTTGACTGCAGACGTCAAAGATTTACCCACTTGGTTAAACTCAATTAAACAGGAGTTTGACTTGGCAGCAGCAGAGCAACCAGAGATGTTTAAACCATTAAAAATTCTATTAGAACCTAACCAACAAATAATTGGTAATCATGTTTATGAAGTTGCTTTTATTGCTGACAGTGATGGTTTACCTCTAGAATTTATTAGGTTACTTTAACAAACAAGAAAGAAACTTCATAAGTAAATTCTGAGGATTCATACTAGAAGCTTTTTCAATGTCTACTCTCTTTCTCCGAGAAATTATTTTATATTTTTTTTCCACAGTGGAAAATTCTCGCTGCCTTACGCAATAAATTAACTTACCCTGTAGCCATTTTGTGGGGGTAATAAATTTGCACTTAACTTTTTACCTAAAGGAAGCAATTAAAACAGATTTATGAAACAAACATTTCGGAAATTTCACAGAATAGTTGCACCTATTGTTTTTTTACCATTATTTGTAACTGTAATTACAGGTGTAGCCTATCGACTCGGCAGAAATTGGTTTGGGTTATCAAAAGACCAAGCACATTTTCTCATGGTAATTCACGAAGCAGGATATTTAGGAGATGATATTAAACCTTTTTATGTACTTTTAAATGGTATTGGCTTAATGTGGATGTTAGTAACAGGTATAGTTATGAGCGGTTTATTTACTAAAAATAAATCAAAACAAGATACAGATTCAAAGCCAAATTTAACTTAACTATAAGTTGCTTAAATTGAATTAATTTTTATTAAAATCATAAATGATATAGTTCGTCAATACTTAATCGGGAGTATTTTTAGTTAAGAATTTAGTTAAGTTGAAAAAAGATAACTGTTACTATGGTAAGCTTTAATTTACTAATTAAAGTAGGAATTTTTTCTATAAGTAGGTAGGCACGAAAAAAACTAAGTATTTAACAAAAAGTAAAGTAGCTCCGAAGCCTCTTCCCTTCTGCCATCTGCCTCCTGCTTTAAAATAGCCGATGTCTTTCACGAATCATTTCACATTGCTATATAGTTAGTCAATACTTAATCGGGAGTATTTTTAGCTAAGAATTTAGTTGAGTTGAAAAAAGATAACTGTTACTATGGTAAGCTTTAATTTACTAATTAAAGTAGGAATTTTTTCTATATCATTCCATGTAAAAGTTGTGAAAAATTGATGTGTATTTATTTGCGGATTCTACCTACCACCGCACCACTAACAAACACTAAAAATTCACGACTTAAAATAGAATTGCTATACCTAAGTAGGTCGGCATAAATAAACGCATAATGTGGGCAATGGGCGGAGGAAGCTAAAACCTTTATACAAAAAAACTTATAGCCATTGCCCACCCTACAACTATTATATATTTATCTGAACTTTCAGATATTACTCTTTAACAATTGGTCAAAAATATGAACATCTTTAGTAATCTACTTTCGGCTCCCGTCAGACCAAAGCTACCACCTCTTCAAAAAAAACGAAGTCGAGGTATAGAAATTAAGTCTGAACGAGAAATAAAAACTATGCGAAAATCCTGTAAAATAGTCGCTACGGTACTCAAAGAAATTGCTGAGATTGTCAAACCAGGAATGACTACTGCTGACCTAGATTCCTATGCAGAAAAACGCATTAGAGAAATGGGTGCAACACCAAGTTTTAAAGGATATCATGGTTTTCCGGCTTCTATTTGTGCCTGTATAAATAATGAAGTTGTTCATGGAATTCCTAGTAAGAAAAAAGTCATTCGTGTGGGTGATGTTTTAAAGGTAGATACTGGTGCTTACTATCAAGAATTTCATGGTGATTCTTGTATTACTATTGGTGTAGTTGAAGTTGCCCCAGAAGCAGCAAAATTAATTCGTGTAGCGGAAGAAGCAATGTATAAAGGTATTGAGCAAATTAAAGCAGGAGCTTATTTGCTTGATATTGCCGGGGCAATTCAAGATTGTGTAGAAGCAAATGGTTTTTTTGTAGTAGAAGAATTTACAGGTCATGGCGTGGGACGAAATTTACATGAAGAGCCTTCTGTGTTTAATTTCCGAACTAAGAATTTACCTAATGTGAAATTGCGAGCTGGCATGACTTTAGCTATTGAACCTATCATTAATGCTGGTTCTAAATTTACACGGACTTTATCAGATAGGTGGACTGCTGTTACTGTTGATAATTCTCTTTCTGCTCAGTTTGAGCATACAGTATTAGTCACAGAAACTGGTTATGAAATTTTAACCGATCGCTCCCTAGTTAGCTTTTAGGTAGTAGGTAGTAGGTGGTAGGTCTTAGGTTCTAAGTTATAGCTTTTATCTCAAGCTTGCTTAATTAACTATTCTTGTTTTCCCATACGGGTTTGGTTAGACAACCCCTACCCTTTCTTTCCTCTTGCCTTTTACCGAATAATTAAGGTAAAAAGCCTCTTCTTTTAAGAAGAAAAGCGGTCGTTTGCGCAGCATTCCGTAGGATGGGATGGCGAGGATACCTCGCCATATCCAATCGACCAAGAGAAGTCAACAATTTTCTCATTGGTATCAATCCTCTTCCTTTAAGAC
>JBARXI010000810.1:0-14104 GCA_049647275.1 Microcoleaceae cyanobacterium | reverse complement strand
GGATTTGGATTAGGATGATTATTTTTCTTGATAGCGATTCTTATCCTTGATCGGATAAAGTATTTTTTCCCGATTTATTCCTTTTTCCAAGCCATAACCTACATTTTTATCTGAAAATCTCAAGGCTTTTTTTGTTCGGTTTTTTTCAGTTTTGAATTAGGATTTGGATGATTATTTTTATTGATATTGATAGCGATTATTATCCTTGATCGGATAAAGTATTTTTGCCGATTTATTCCTCCTTCCTGAAATCCAAAATTTGTCTACCTCCTCATATTTGAAAAATGCTATATCTAGATTTACTACCCGCTCTCAGTAGTGATTTTAGAGAAAATAATTAGATATCTCGGGAAAATAAATAAACCTTTTAATTAGAACGGCTAAGGAAAAAAAAAGTCACCCTAAAAAATCCTTTTTTGTGCCTTTTTCGTAAAAATATATTTATTACCGAATAATTAAGGATTAAGGTTTAAAGCCTCTTCTTTTAAGAAGAAAAGCGGTCGGGAGATGGCAAGGTATCCTGTCCCTCCGGGACGCTACGCGTTTTGCTCCGCAACATGTAAAACGTAGTTTTGCGAAGCGCAAACGCCATATCCAATCGACCAAGAGAAGTCGAAAATTTTCTCATTGGTATCAATCCTCTTCCTTTAAGACAGAGGTAATTATTAATTATTCATTATCAATTATCAATTATTGAACTCTTGCCTACTCCTGCAAAAAATCTATATCTTTTTCGCAGAGGTCTATTAGAAATTATCTAACTAATTTTCTGTATTACTTATATTAACAAAATCATGAATCATATTTCGATAATCTCTTAAAGCTCGATCGACCCAATCTCTGTCATTACTATCTGCATAAATGTGTACTAAGGGTTCTCCAGCATCCGGTAAAATCAGCACCCAATTATCATTTTGATGATTGATAATTTTTACTCCATCAGTTAGTTCTAATTTCTCTGGTGGATTAGTTTCTACTAAATATCTCATCAACGCTCCCTTGATTTTCCACGGACAACGTACTGTATAAGATCGATGGGTAACAGGAGGAAGATCGGTAGTTATTTGTCCTAGCGATCGCTCTTGAATCGTTAACATTTCGATTACTTTGGCGATACAAAACATTGCATCAAAACCAGGATGTAATTTAGGAAAAATAAATCCCATTTCCCCACTGCCACCCAATACCACATTATGATTAATTTGGCAAGCTTCCATTAATGCTGTAGGATTAGCTTTTGTCCGAATCACATTACTGTCGTGACGACGAGCAATTTGTTCGATGGCTGCAGAAGCATTAATTGGTACTACTACTGCACTGCGTGGGTGAGCTGTCAACATTAGATTTACCATCAATGCAGTTAAAATTTCACCACGAATAGCAGACCCAGTTTCATCAACTAATATTAATTGTTCTCCATTTGCCCCTACTTGAACTCCTACGTTAGCTTGTAAAGCTTCTACTACTCGGCCTAGTTGGTCTAGTAAACTTTCTCTTTCTTCAACACCTAAAGTAGTCTCTTTCAAGCTAGCATTAAGCACCACTGCATCACAGCCAAACTTAGCCAATAATTGTGGTAATATTGCCCCGGAAACTCCATAACAATAATCAATTACTACTTTAGATTTACTATAGCGAACTGCTTCAACATTGAGATGATTTTCAAAGCCTTTACTATAAATATCTAATACTTCGCTACGATAAATCATCGTACCAATTTCTGGGATTTGCACCCGGCGCAAATCTTCTTTGAAATATGCTCCTTCTATTTTTTTCTCTTTAGATTTAGAAATATTAATTCCTTGGGAATCAAAAATTTCAATCAATATTTGGTCGGAGCGGTCTGGAGAAAGACGCACATGAATACCACCTGCTACATCCAAAGTTGGTAGAACTGTTCTGGCAATCGGAATTGCAGTAGATTCTAAATTTATCACATTCACCCCAACAGACATTAACCCAGCAATTAAAGACCGAGAAACCATCCGAGATATACTACGTTGGTCGCGAGAAACTGATACTGTAGAACCAGGTTTTAAAGTAGAGCCATAAGCAGCTCCTAACTTAACAGCAAATTCAGGGGTAATATCTATATTGGCCAATCCCTGCACCCCGCGTTGCCCAAACAAATTTCTCTGAGCAGTTGTACCCCAAATCAAGTTAATATTAAGAGTTGCCCCAGATTCAACCTTCTTACTAGGCCATACTCTGACATTGGGACTAATTTGAGCTTCTTCTCCCACCGTAGACAAAGAGCCAACTACTGCACCTTCTAATACTTGAACGCGACGATCTAATCGTGCTCCTCGACAAATCACGCAAGCCCGTAGATTTACATCTTCCCCCACCAGTACTCCATTCCAAATAATCGGGCGTTTCACATCAGCATCAGCACCAATTGTGACATTATCTCCAACTACTGTACCTGCTTCAATCTGAACTCTGGGGCCAATTCTACAGTTATCTCCAATTAAAGCTGGTGTCTCAATTGTCGCTGTCCGATCGATATAAGTATTTTCTCCTATCCACAATCCAGGCGATCGCTCTTTATAACCAAACTCAAGTTTTACTGTGCGTTGAAGTGCATCATATTGGGCTTGGCGGTAAGAATCTAAATGTCCGACATCGCACCAATAACCTTCTGCTACATAGCCATACATTGGCTCATTTTTATCTAACAATAAAGGAAATAATTCTTTGGAAAAATCACATTCTTGATTGGCTGGTAAATACTCTAAAACTTCTGGTTCTAAAATGTAAGTTCCTGTATTTACAGTATCAGAAAATACTTCACTGGTAGAAGGTTTTTCGAGAAACCTTTTTATTCTCTGATTTTCATCTGTAATTACTACTCCAAATTCAATTGGGTTAGGTACACGAGTCAGCACTAAAGTAGCTTTTGATTTATTTTTTTTATGAAATTCTATAGCTGCACTTAAATCAAAATCTGTAATTGTATCTCCACTAATTACCAAGAAAGTTTCATCTAAAAGTTCGGCAATATTCTTGACACAACCTGCCGTTCCTAATGGTTGATCTTCTTCTACCGCATAGGTCATCTGAACGCCAAATTGACTGCCATTTTGAAAGTATTCACGCATCACATCAGGCAGATAATGTAAGGTAGCAATAATCTCTCTCATCTGGTGTTTTTTTAAGAGATTAATAATATGTTCAGCTATGGGGCGATTCAAAATCGGGACCATTGGTTTAGGTAGATCGCAGGTCAGTGGTCTGAGTCGTGTTCCTGAGCCTCCAGCCATTAATACTGCACGCATAATTCCTCCTGAATTAATTTTTGTTTTTTATTCATCAATAATATTATTAATTAATTAATTACTTTCTGGATTATTGTCATTTCAGTTATCAGTTATCAGTTAGCCTCTTACAGAGGAACTGCGTTAACAGTACCTCCGCCTGTTTGCGCAGCATTCCGTAGGAAAGCCGGAGGCTTGAAAATAGGGAATTTTCTTTGTTATCCCCTAGTCTTGCGATAGCCCGTGGCAAAGCCAAGGGTCGGCTTTAAACCTTATTTCTTGGTCACGGAGATTCTAAGCTGATACTACTAAATATAACTCTGATTTGATTACCTTTAAGTTTTAATACTTGCTTAAAATAACTAATTTTAGACATTCCTTTTTTTCTGCTCTAGCTAGTGCCAGAAGCTAGAAGGGAAGAACGGTTTTCAAATTGGCTTTTTCACCTTTTTTAACTGGTTATTTATTTTCGCCATCCTGCACTAGGTTAGATATTTTTCCTCTGTTTATATTTTTTTTTAGGCGTTGCTGATTTTAAGTATGAATCTCCAGCGGAATGTAAGTTTTGAGCAAAAAACAAGAGTGCAAATTATACCTATTTCTCCCTCCTTAGTTAGGAAAAAAACACCTTTCTAGTTCCTGATGACTGACTCGCTCCTTCTGAAATATAATACATTTATTCAGCAACGCCTTTTTTTCTTTATAGACTTTAACTAAACCATAATGTCATAAGTACCTACACAAAATAACCAGTGCATTTTTTACTAAAATAAATCGGCTTAAACTATCTCTGGGAAAAAAATATAACAATGGTAGTAAATATACAAGAAGTAGGTAGGCACGAATAAACTTCACTATATAACACAATGTAAACCAGTGAAAACCCAACAGATTGCTTTCGGTCACCGAATGCTCTCTCTACCTTCCACTCCGTTCTAGTTGCTTCGGACATAGTTATATTTAATTATGCGGGGCTACTTATAGCGATTCCAAAAAAGCTTCAAGTACAAAATTCGTTTGTTTTAGGGAACAGGAAAGAAAAAAATACGAGTCTACCTCACGCTTCTTGACAAACCCTATCACCCACTATTGTCAGCCTCCGAAATAAATAAGCTGTTATACCGTTTCACGGAAGTCAGAAGTCAGAAGTCAGAAGCGAGTGTGAATTGGTCGGTCTCCTTGACTCCGCAAATGCTACGCAAACAGAATGTTTGACACACTTCACTACAGTCAGAAGTTAAATTTGAGCGGCTAAAAAATTTCACAATACAATAGTTTCAGGCAATTATTTGACATTTGAAGGAGCGAAACTATTTGTGACATCCTTAAAGTTAATTGGTATTACATATTTGAATTGCATATGATTTTATGAGAAAATCAACCGTGAAATCTTATCCTCCTCTCCATCTCACCATCATCTTATAAGAAGTAAATTAAATGATTAACAGCTTACTAAACTCCATAAGGTTTATTAATCAAGCGATACAAACAATCGCAATCCAACAATCAAGTTATTGTATTTATTGTTATAAAAAAATTGCTCTATGCCCGCTCGATAAACTATTAGGGAAGGCAAATCTGAATTCCCTTTCCGCATCGTGACAAAAGAGGGATAATTTTGTTTACTTACTAAATGATTAGGCTACAGTTTTCAATGGTGATTTTTGTTTTTGTAGACTTTTTTTAACTCAAATTTACTAAGAACTTTTTGCACTTGAAAATCTAATTTAATCGCATAATATATTCCCATGTTAGTTAGTTTTTGATAATCTTCACACAAAAATGTTAATATAGCAATGAAGTTTGGACTTTTACCAACTAAAACTTGCTAACAACCATAAATTTTTCTACCTTTTTTAACTCAAATTTACTAAGACCTTTTTCCGCTTTTAAATTAGATTAGATTTAATAGCATAATATATTCTCATGTTAGTTAGTTAGTTTTTGATAATCTTCACACAGAAATGTTCATATAGCAATGAAGTTTAGACTTTTACCAACTAAAACTTGCTAACAACCATACATTTTTCTACCTTTTTGAACTCAAATTTACTAAGACCTTTTTGCACTTGAAAATCTAATTTAATCGCATAATATATTCCCATGTTAGTTAGTTTTTGAGAATCTTCACACAGAAATGTTAATATAGCTAGCAATTAACTTTGGACTTTTGCCAACTAAAACTTGCTAACAACCATACATTTTTATACCTTTAAATTTACAGTTAATTATACTATATAATAGGACGATTAAAGTCCCGTAGCGAAACGCAGAGCATTGCCTCAACATAAACACCTCAACGGCTCACTCGTTTTGAGCCCCGCTCTAAAAGAAATCTAAAAGAAACATTACTCTCAACCTCACATTTCCATAACTAACATTGAATGTTGATTCTGTAATCATCCTGTATTGGTTATAATAATTATAGGAAAGTTATACTTAAAGCCCAATTAAGATTAATTAAACAATAAAAATGGGCCATGTCCAATACAATAATTTTTTAAGAGTAGTTCTGCTATGAGTACATTAATTGGCCTGATTTTAGTGGTCATATACGGAGGCGGTATTTGGAAGTTTTGGAATGGATTTGAACAGACGAACTTTTCTAGAAGCTTCTCGAATCGTTTACTATTATCTCTACTGTGGCCTGTATTGCTAATTGGTAACAAATCTTATCGTAAGAATTTTACAAAGGCTCTCAAAGGCTCTAGACGATAGAAGGAAAAATGTCCAAAAAAAAGTCGGTTTCATCTCTGGAAACAGAACAATCTTCTTGGTTTGAAACATCAAAATCTGATGATTGGCATACTCAAATCATGGCAGTAAAGTCTCGCTTCGACCGAGAATACGGTGGGGAAGCTTTTGAGTTACCCTCGGAAGTAGAAGCAATGCCAATATTTCACGATCGCGTCTCTGGTAATCTTACCGCTAAAGTTGTTTCCCCATTCTGGGAAATAGCTAAACCTAAGAAAAATCAAAAATGTTTGGATATTGGCTGTGGGTTTAGCTTTTTGGTCTATCCCTGGCGAGACTGGGAAGCTTTTTTTTATGGTCAAGAAATTAGCACCATTGCTAGGGATAATCTTAATCACCGAGGTTCTCAATTAAATTATAAACTGTTTAAAGGTGTAGAGTTAGGCCCGGCTCATCAGTTAAATTATGAGGCAGATGAGTTTAACTTGGCGATCGCTACAGGCTTTAGTTGTTATTATCCCCTAGATTACTGGATGGCAGTAATGAAAGAAGCGAAACGGGTGCTCAAGTCTGAAGGTCACTTTGTTTTTGATATACTTAACCCAGAACAACCCTTGGCAGAAAATTGGGCAATCTTAGAAACTTATTTGGGGGCAGAGGTATTTTTGTCATCCCTGGAAGATTGGGAAAAAATGATTGAAGCTACTGGGGCGAAAATAGTCAAGCGACAAGAGGGAGAATTATTTCAACTCTATAAAGTGAAATTTTGAGCAGTGGGAAATAATAGTCGCATTTGGTTGGTCGGTGGCACCAGTGAAAGTGCTATTTTGGCAAAAGCGCTCGTGCAATCTCAGCTACCTTGCACGGTGACTGTAACTACAGAAGCAGCTAAAGTTTTATATCCTGTTTCCCCTCTTTTGCGTATTTGGGTGGGATGTTTGGATACTCAACAATTATCACAATTTTTGCCAGAAGAAAAAATAGTCGTGATTTTGGATGCTTCCCACCCCTATGCTGTGGAAATTTCACGTTTGGCTATTCAAGTCGCCACGGAAACACAAATTCCCTATTTGCGCTACGATCGCCCAAAATGCCAACTGCTCGGAAGTCAAAATTCACAAGCGCCTTTGGCTCCGCAACATGAAATGCGACAGTCTGCGGTTAGGCATAATGTTGGGAGGGAAGCGTTTACCCACCATGACCTGGCAAAGCTATCTCAAAATCAGAGGAAAATCAACCAACTCAAGTCAAACAATTTTGATAAATTATCTCCCACTGTTTTAGATAGTTTTGAGAGTTTAGTTGCCGGAGATTATTTAAGGGGAGAAAGAGTAATACTTACATCCGGTTACAAAACCCTACATTTGTTTCGCTCTTGGCAAAATTTGTCTACTCTTTTTGCCCGCATTTTGCCTTCACCGGAGTCTGTGCAAGCTGCTTTAAATGCAGGTTTTACTCCCAATAAATTAATTGCTATTCGCCCACCTATTTCCGCTAGCTTGGAAAAAGCACTTTGGCAACAGTGGGATATTTCTTTAGTTGTGACTAAAGCATCTGGTGTGGCAGGTGGGGAAGATATTAAGCGGTCGCTAGCAGCAGAGTTGGGTATTAAGTTAGTGATAATTCAGCGACCAGAGCTTGATTATCCTCACAAAACTAGCGATTTATTTCAGGCAATAGAGTTTTGTCAACAAATCATATCAAATCCAGTTGCATACTTACCGAATAATTAATAATTAATATTTACAGCACTTTTGAGGATAGTGAGATACAGTTTAAAATTAATCTCTTTATTTCTGTTGCCTTTTGCTTTCCGGAGCTGTTGCCTCAAGTCGTAAATTGTTATACCTCCAAGACTTGAAAACTGCTGTAATATCATGTCCGGTTGAATACTTATAAATAAGCACAGAGGAGTCAGGTAGGGGAGCCGTCGGATTGGCGACGTACAGGAGTCAGGAGTCAGGAGGGAAGAAAAAGGAAGAAAAAGAGGAGAAAAAGTGGAGAAAAAGAGGAGAAAAAGAGGAGAAAAAGAGGAGAAAAAAGAAGAAGAAGAGGAGAAAGTTTTTTATCACTAATTATCCGGACATGATATAACTAGTTAATAATTAAACAATTCAGGTTTAAAGCCGACCCTTTTAAGGGGATAAAATTAAAAAAATTCCTTAAGTGTCAATCCCCTTCTTAAAAAAAGGGGTAATT
Source organism: Microcoleaceae cyanobacterium (assembly GCA_049647275.1). GTDB lineage: Bacteria > Cyanobacteriota > Cyanobacteriia > Cyanobacteriales > Microcoleaceae > JASJEE01. The sequence goes on along the minus strand of JBARXI010000810.1, from coordinate 5,954 downwards.
ATTAATTGTTAATGGCTTTGTTGCTGAATTTTTGGTAGTAAAAAGCCAGAAGGTTGAAGGCAGAAAACAGAAACGAAGGAGTAATTCATGTCTGATTAAATCATTACACTTTGGCTCTGTGTATCAGTAGGTGGAGTTCCCACCCATTTAAAGCCTGCTCTTGAGAAAGATATATAATTCTTGTCAACTTTACTAAAATACTTACCTCTTTTCCAACAAACATAAGGCAGTATTTCATTGATAAATTGACCTATACCAGAGTCTAGAGATTGTTTCCTAACAATACCTCGCTTACCAAGATTTCAAGTTAATATCTTCAACAAAAATATTATCAGCTAAATCACAAAGTTGATGAGCTAGTTTGAAATGCCAATCACATCTGGTATTAGCTATTTTTTCATGTAGTCTTGCTATTTTGCCCTGAACTTTTAACCAATTATTTGACCTAATTGTTTTTTTATTAAGTCTTCTTTGCAGCAATTTTAGCCTAATAAAAACTTAGGACATTTAATTAATTGTCCAGTTAAAGTATCTACAAAACTTTCTATACCTGCATCTATACCTAATGACTTTTTACCTACTGGATGATCTGGGACTGACTCTGATGAAGTAAAGATAATCATCAAATAATAACCACTAGCTTTAGCTTTTTTAACTATCCTAGCTTGTTTAGGTTCAAAGTTATCTGGATATGCTCTGCTTTGTCTGATTTTTATCCAGCCTCATTGAGGTAGCTTGATTTTGTTACAGCCTAAGCAATTTTTCAACATTCCAGGAAAGACAAAACTCCTCAATCTTTTCTTAAATCTAGGAAAGCCTTTACCCAATAATTTCATTTCAGAAAATGCTCTATTTAAAGTCTTTAAAGTTTGTTGTAAAACCCGAGCATTTACTGACTTTAGCCAAGCATTAGTTTTCGCGCGTATTGTTAAACTTTTAGCTTGATTATTGTAATTAGGGTAAGGAGCGTCAAAGGCTAGAGCTTTTTCCCTGGTGTTCAATTAAGCAGGTTTTGCTTGAGCTTTGTTTTCTAACAAATGCCTAATTGAAGCTTTTTCAATCAACCCGACTAATGCACCATTTTCGCCGACAACAGTTAATTCATTAATGTGCTTTTGTTCGAGCAAAGAAACTACTTCTAACAGAGAAGTTTTAGCTGTTACAGTCTCTATTGCCGTTACAGGTTTTGTGAGTTCTTTGACCTCAACTGAAGGCCATTCAGAAGTATTAACTATTTTCAAATCATCAACGTTAATTACTCCTACTAACTGCCCTGTTTCGTTTGTAACCAAGAACTGATTTCGACTTTCTTTACCAATAATATATTCATTCACGAATTCTCTTAAAGACAGCTTTTCGGAGACAATGGGATTATTAGGAACAATCGCATCTGCTGCAGTTAAATCTGCTAGAGTACCTTGAATTTCTCCATATTGGGCAGAACGACCTGCATTTTGTAGCAAAAACCAACCAATTAGAATATTCCAAAAATTAGGAAAGCCACCAGATAAAATGGTAGGAATTAAACCAGATATTATTGCTAACCAACCAAATATTTGACCTACTCTACTAGCAAAAATAACTCCTTTGTAAGGGTTATTAGTTATTTTCCAAACAATCGATTTGAGAATATTTCCACCATCCAGAGGTAAGCCTGGAATTAAATTGAATAATGCCAAGACTAAGTTGATATAAGCTAATAGTTGAATAATTGCCGCTAATGGTCCAGCAATGCCAGTAAATACATTAATTGCTGTGAACAAACCGAATAATAATATACTAACTAACGGACCGGCAATTGCCACCCAAAATGCTTCTGCTGGTGTTTTTGATTCTCTATCTAAACTAGCTAAACCTCCAAAGATAAATAGGGTAATTGATTTTACTTCTATTCCTTGAGATAGAGCTACAAAACTATGTCCTAACTCATGGGCTAAGACAGACGAAAATAACAGTAATGCTGCTATTAATCCTAGTATCCAGGGTAATATTCCACCTAATTCGGGAAATTGAAATGCTAAACTGTCACTATAAGTTAAAGTAACTAGACCTAAGACGATGAACCACGATGAGTTGATGTAAAATGGTATGCCAAATAGGTTTCCGACTCGGAAAGATCCATTCATAAAATGTTTCCTCTAAGTTAATGTTTTAAAGACTGAGTATTAGCTCTGTGTCTATGGTTTTACTGTAACAAAATGTAAATAATTCTTGTGGTTTTTTTTAGACCGTGGTATCCCTCCCTCGTTGTTCGGTTATGGGAACTTGAGATGAATTATTTTCTCATAAAATTTCTTGGATTTTATCACAATATTTGTATTGCTGCAACCGTCTGAGTTAGATAACAATTCTCAAAGAATTTAAGCAATAGGTGATAGATAAAAGAATGAAAGTTACTTAAAACTGATAGGATATAGAGTAAGCTGGTGTCGGGAAAAATTAGCAAAAATTTCTATTAAACACTGATTATAATTGTGGAAAATATCCTTTTTCTGTTAAAAATTATTTCGAGGGTTTTTTCCCTATCTACCACACTAAATAAAATATAGCAGTCCTCGGTGTGGTTGTGTAAAAATATCTCACAGAAAGGAAAAGGCAACATAGTTTCAGATTTTTTATCTATGTTGTGATTTATGACAAATGATTTAGGATTGCTATATATTCTTGGTCAGATTTTTTACCCGATATTTAACACCTTCTCCTGACACAAAGAAATCAAGTTAACATCTCAAAATTTTTTATACTTAATACCTAATACCTTGTGATTATTCAGGATTTAATTGATCAATAACTGACTTCGACGAGTGTTATAGCATCCATAAATTGTCAGTTTATTTATTTGCGGATTCTACCTACCACCATTAATCTAACTATAATTAAAAACTTACCACTTAAATAGTTGTAGGGTGGGCAGTGCCTACAAGTGTCTTTATATAGAACCCATTTTATATCTATATAATTACATAATTACCATAGTTAAGTCTGATCGCGCATCAAAATTGATGCAAAATCTGCTCTGTTTGTGGAATTTTTATTTCTTCCCTATTCCTTCTTATCTCCTGTCTCCTGTTTCCCATATACTAACTCCTGGCTCATAACTAAAAAAACGATCTTCATTGACAAAGATATAAAATGGGTTCTACAAAGGTTTTAGCTTTATAGAGCTGCCCACATTATGGGTTTATTTATGCCGACCTACTTATTAAAAATGTACGACTGAAATATGATTACTATAGCATTCCTAAATGATATGTAAAAAATTCAAAAATAGAGAAAAAATCTGAAATTCTTATCCCTGTTCCCTAATTGCAAGATATTTTTTACACAACTAAAATAGAACTGTTATATATATTCCGGTCTTGGTTCATTGCAGATAAAATGTAAGATTAGCAGTAAACAATTAATAATTAGTTATGAATAATCAACCTTTTTGGACTGCTTTGTTGAGTGGGGGAATAACTGCGATCGCAACTGCTATTGTGACTATAGTTACGCCTGCAACTTTCCTCAGCAAAACTCAGCAAAATTATATAATTGCTAGTGTCGCAGGTATAACAAGTTTTCTCGCAACCTTTAGCTTAGGTGTGATAGCTACTCAGCAGCTCCGTTCCTCAACTAATCAATTAGGAGATTATCTAGAAGCTATTTCTGAAGGTAATTATAATGTTAGGACTCCTATTTATCATCAGGATCGACTGCTATACTTGAGTAAAAAATTTAATCATATGGCTGATGTAATTTGTAACATTTTAATTAACATTAAAATTCAGGAAGAAAAAAGTATACAAGACAAAGAAAAAATTGCCAGTCAAGTCATACAATTGTTAGATAAAGTGGATGCTGCTGCTCATGGTACACTTAATGTTAAAGTCAAAGTTAGATGTGAAGAATTGGGCGTAATTTCCTACTGTATTAATATGACGATTGATAACTTTAGGAAACTTGTTAAGCAAGTAGACCTTGCTAGTCAAGAAATTGATGGTTTAGCTACAGACAGCCAGAGTTTTTTTCAAAGTTTATCCTTAGAAAGTCAGTGTCAAGCAGAAGAAATAACTTCTTTTTTTACATCTTTGCAAGTAATAGTTGATTCTTACTATCAAAGAGCATATAAAGCTTGGGAAGCTGAAAAAATTGAGCGAGAAATTAATAGTTATGCTACTACAAGTTGCGAAGCAATTAATCAGATTTTTGATGAAATTATAGCATCACATATTTTAATTTTAGAAATAACTCACAAAGTGCAAAGATTTTATAAATATAATTATGATTTGATAAAAATCATGGATTTAGTTTCTCAAATCAACTGCCAGAGTAAAATTTTGGGAGTTAACAGTGCGATATATGCTACTAAAAAGACGAGTAATGAAGATATCTTAAAAATAGCTACAGAATTGAAGTACCTGGCGAATAATTGGGAGTTAGTCCAGAAAAAAATTGAACATTTTCAACGAAATATTCAAGGTTTAAATCTCACTATTCCTGAGCATAATATAGTTGAGGAGAAACCGCAAAGTAAAAAATATGGAGAAGAAGTTAAGAGAGGGCTAACTAAAATTATTCAAAAGGTATATAAATTTAACAATTACATGGATAATATTGCCTCTTTGGGAGAAAACCAGACAAATAATCTGCAACAACTCACAGAAATTTTGCAAATTCTGCACAAAAAAAGTCTCGAAAAAGCTGAAGCAACAAAACAAGTACGTGACTCCTTAGATAAAATGCTCAACATCCAAGAAAGTTTACTAGAATCAGTAAAAATGTTTAATTTAGACAAAACAGAATAATTATTCACTAAATGATTTTCAAGATTTATGAAAAATCTCATATCATTTTTCTAAATGTCTGTTTTTACAATTTATAGTTATCCTTGATTATTTGTCTAATTTTTACTGTGGAAAGGAGTGGCGGTATAATCAAATAATTGTTCATCAATCCGACAATAAAAATAATAATTTAAGCTGGCTACATTATTAACAACTAACATTATTAACAACTATATTATATTCAAGCTTTGACCATGGTTACTGTGGTCATTCATCAAGAAAATTTTGACAAAATCTGCACATACAAAATAACAATCAAGCAGATGAAATAAAAAGCGATCGCCATAAATTTTACCGACTCTCAAACCCTTAGCCCACTCTCAAAAAAATCTATAATATAAGTTCTGGAGGAAACCGAGATTCTCCAAACAGATATTGACGGATTTGATTTATTGGTCGCCAAGCAATAGTATTACCAAGAGTACAAGCTGATGCGAGATTATTTCCCTGAGTATCAAATACCTCAAGCAACCCATCAGAACCATCAGTAGTCACACGAATAACTAATGTATCTTGACCTTTAATAGTTATTCTCAATCCATGAAAATACCCCCACTCCGCTTCTTCCACTTTCTGATAAAATTTGTAGGATTCCCAAACACTATTTGGGAGTTGATTGACTGCTGCCTTAGAATCATCTTTTCCATCAACTGCCATACATTTTGGCAGATCAGAAAATTTCCGCAAGTCATCTAGAAAAAGTCCTCCGTATCCCACAAGGTTTTCAAGGTTAAAAGCAAATCTTAACTGATACTCATATTCATAAATAAAATCCTTTTGTCGAAGTTCCTCTGCTGTTTCAATTCCTAATCCATGAATATGAAAAGATAAATTTTTATAGGCTTTAATTACTTCAATATCTAAAGGTTTTCCCTCATCATAAACTTTTTGATATCTCTGGGAATAAAATCCTTTGACAGTTTCTGCAAAATTACTCATTGTTAATTCCAAAATTTTTGACTCCCAAAAAATCCCTAGAATAAAACCAGTCAAAAACATTTGATTTTTTCAACTATCATCTCCCCATAATAAACAACCTTTCTTCTGAGTAAACCAGTGAAAATTTTCCACTATTACTGATGCGATATTTCCCCATACTTCCCACAGCAAAAAAATCACCTTCCCAGA
>JBARXI010000809.1:0-3487 GCA_049647275.1 Microcoleaceae cyanobacterium | reverse complement strand
TTTTTGAATACCTTTGACAGCTTATATTTTAGCCGTAATGGCGCACCCTACAAGAATGAACTATTTTAGCTGAACCGCGGCACTACTAGACTTTTGTCTTTCTTCTAGAAAATCCCTAAGCAGTATGGACATTTTTTAATGGTGAGCGATCGCTACTCAGATCGTGTCCGCTTCAACACTTGTCATTGCGACGGTTACTGTTTCCGCAGCATTCTGTACCGAAAAGCGGAGCGAGAACGAAGCGCAAAAACGCAATGACTTTACAGCAATTGACGCTCCGGACATAATGTCAGATGGGTTTTGGGCGAGCGTTAGCCTAATTTTTGTGGAGAAAAAGGCTATTATTTAGACCTCAATATAAATTTCAGCAGTTTTAAACAATAACCGTATTTTCTCTAATACATATTTGGGAAAAATTAGGATATATTGGAAAAGCATAAACTTTCATTTAAACCCGAAAAAAATCTCAAAAGGTGAGTGATTTTTAACTGAATTTTTGATAATGGTTGACCATTTTAGTTGGAAAAGAAAGATGATAAATTGGAAATATTTGAGATTAATTATAGGTACTGGTTTTTTATTTATTTTGTCTGCGTCTCCAGTTGTAGAGAAAGTACAGATAAATTCAAAAATATTGGCACAGGTGACAACGAAAAAGAGCGAACCTTTAACTCAAGAAAATTTAGAAACTCAAGCACAGCAACTTTATCAGAAAGCTACACAACTATTTCAAAATGGAGAGTTAGAAACAGCTCTCAAAACGTTACAGCAGGTGTTAGATATTCGGACTAAACAAGGCGACCGCTTTAATATCAGCAGCACTCTCTACAGTATGGCAACTATTTACAAGCAACAGCATCAGTATCAGCAAGCTTTGGAATATTATCAGCAAGCGCTAGAAATTCGTCAAGAGTTAGGAGAGCAAGATAGAACATCCGTTCCGCTCCGCAAACGAATTGCTGCTACCTTACATAATATTGGTACGGTTTATTATCACCTCAGTCAATATCCTCAAGCATTAGTATCATTAAATCAAGCACTAGAAATGCGTCGGCAACTTGACGATACTACTGCTATTGGTCGTAGTTTAAATGAAATTGCAGTTGTTTACGATACTCAAGGTAAATATCCGAAAGCTTTGGAGTTTTATCAAGAAGCTTTAGAAAATGCCAGACAGGAAAAAGATAGTGCAAATATTAGTGCAATTTTAAGTAATATTGGATTGGTCTATTCGCGGTTGGGTCAATATGAGCAAGCCATTGATTTTTATCAGCAAGTTTTACAGACTAATCCGCCAACAAAAGGCACAATTTTAAATAATATTGGAGCTGTTTATCGTCGGTTGAAAGAGTTTCCGAAAGCTTTAGAATTTTATCAACAAGCTTTAGCAATTCATCAGGAAAATCAAGACCGTCTTGGTATAGCTACAACTCTTGATAATATAGGTGTAATTTATCGAGAACAGGGGAAAAATTCTGAGGCATTAGAATCTCACCAGCAAGCATTAGTTATTCGGGAAGAATTAGGCGACAAGGAAGGTAAATCAGCCTCTCTTCATAATATTGGTATAGTGCATCGAGAGTCTGGTCAGCATTCTGAATCTCTACAATTTTTAACTCATACTTTAATTATCGATCGACAACTTGGCAACCAGGATGGGGAAAGAATTACCCTTGCTAATATAGGTAAATTATTAGCAAAAAAAAATCAGCCAGAATTAGCAATAATCTTTTATAAACAGTCAGTTAATATTACCGAAACTATTCGGAAAGATTTAAAAGTTTTACCAGCAGAGCAGCAGAAATCATATACAGAAAGTGTTGCTGAAATATATCGCGCTTTAGGCAACTTATTGCTTAAACAAAAACGCGTTTTAGAAGCACATCAAATTCTAGATTTGCTGAAGATACAAGAGATATTTGAGTATATGGGAAGCTTAGAATCTGAGGAGCATGAATATACTGAAATTCCACTGCTAAAACTGGAACAAGTTTTCTGGAAAAAGTATACTCAGTTTATGGATGAAGTCGGTAAAACTGATGACCAAAATCAGAATATTTCAACAGAAAAATTGCTTAGTATTCATAATTTTATTGATAATGAGGAAGTAACAAAAATTGTATCAGAATTAGATAAAAATGCTCAGAATCAAAAGCTTAGTTCAGAGATGTTAGTTTCGCTACAGTCTGAACTTGATGAACATGAAGAGGAAAATACAGTAGTCTTATATCCACTACTTTTAGAAGACCGCCTAGAATTAATATTAGTCAGTGCTAATTCTCCTCCGTTTCATCGTACTGTCTTCATAAATCAGAAAGAATTTAGTCAGGCGATCGCTCAACTAAGAAGTGGATTAACCAATAGAAATAGGGCGAAATTATTATCCGCACAAAATAATAATAAATCCGATACTAGAGCTATTCAACCCGCATCAAAACTCTATAATTGGTTAATTAAGCCTGTAGAAACTCACTTGAAACTTACTGGAGCTAAAACTATTATTTATGCACCTGATGGGCAGCTACGCTATATTCCTTTAGCGGCATTATATGATGGAGAAAAATGGTTAGTAGAAAGGTTTAAGATTAATAATATTACGGCTGCAAGTCTGATGGATTTAACTCCGAGGGAAGATATTAATCCAATGATTTTAGCAGGTGCTTTAACTGAAGGAAATTATAATTTTCAAGTAGGTAAACAAGAGTTTGAATTTGAAGGATTACCTTTTGCTGGAGTAGAGGTAGAAAAGCTAGCAACGATGTTTCCTGAAACTAATAAATTATTAGGAAATTCCTTTACTAAAGAAGCTATGAGATTAAACATGGATAGCTATAATATTGTACATTTTGCTACTCATTCTGCTTTTATCAATGGTCACCCAGAAGAATCTTTTATATTATTTGGAGATGGCGAGCGGGCTAGTTTACAAGATGTGAAAGATTGGAATTTAAAGGATGTAGAGTTAGTGGTTTTGAGCGCTTGTCAAACTGGTGTGGGAAAACAGTTAGGAAATGGGATAGAAATTCTCGGTTTTGGTTATATGATGCAAGAGGCTGGTGCAGCAGCAACTTTAGCAACTTTATGGCGAGTAGATGACCAGGGTACTCATGAATTTATGAATGATTTTTATGCAGCTTTGAAGAATGGGGCGAGTAAGGCTGAAGCAGTGCACAAGGCACAAATTACTATGATTAATAGTGAGTTTAGTCATCCTTATTATTGGGCACCTTTTATTTTAATTGGCAATGGATTTTAAGATTTATCAGTTGGTATTTAAAAGTTTGTTGATGTGATTGGAAAGTAAACTGGCAGACCAATTCCTTATTTTCTCATTGTATTTATTTGAGAAGATACAGCAGTTTACAACTTTCTGGAGGTACAAAATTCTGGGGAAATAAGCAACAGATTAAAGGGAGTATAGATTAATCTAAAACTGTACCTCACTATCGAGCAAAAGTGCTGTAAGTTATATCTATAATATAGCAAT
>JBARXI010000808.1:0-2033 GCA_049647275.1 Microcoleaceae cyanobacterium | reverse complement strand
ATTGCCCACCCTACAACTGTTTGATTTTTAATTATGCCCACCTCCACCTACTTATTACTTATTTTTGCCTAGTCTTAATCAGCAATTTAAAAGCACGCGGAGCTTATATTTTTATTTCATTCTATCTTAATCAACTCAGTTCTAGAAATTATGTATTCTCTGTTGCCCTTTGGCTAAATTGAGAATAGTAATTTAAATCCTTGTCAGCTTATAATCATCAAAAATTCAACTAAAAAATTTCGTTTAAGTTTGTTTAAGATTTAATAGCAATCTGTTTTTGCCAAATATTCACTAAATTCCCTACAGCATTATCCCAACTATACTCAGCGATAGATTCTCTAGCATTAATACCCATATTTTGACGTAAATTACTATTTTCAATTAGTAACTTCAACTTCTGACAAAAATCTTCCCGATCGCCCGGAGAAAATAATAAGCCATTCCAACCATCCCGAATATTTTCTGTTACTCCCCCAGCATTAGGAGCAATTACAGGAATTCCAGCAGCAAAAGCCTCCAAAACCGTCAACCCTCTAGTTTCCTTCTCAGATGCTGTGACATGAAAGTCACTATTTATTAGAATAGCAGCCACATTATTAGGTGGAACTCTACCCAACAAATGTACATTTTTAGTAACTTTACTTAACCTTTTAGCAATACTACTTTGCATTGGACCATCCCCGGCAATTAGTATGGCAATATTTTCCCAATTTACTAATACTAAATTGTTTAGTCTTTCAAAAGCATTTAAAGTGAAATTCCAACCCTTATCTTCTGTCAATCGACCTAAAAAAAGTAATTTAACCTTATCATTTATCCCAGGAATGCCATAATTTTTCTCAAAAAAATATGCGGTTTTTTTCACAGAGGCAAAATTTGCTAAATCTAAACCATGAAAATTCATATGCTTAGTATTTTTCACTCCCATCTTGACAATTTTTTCCGAGGTAATCCTGCTAGAAACTAACGTTAAATCATACTGATTATAAATACTGACAAAACTTTTCTCAAAAATCAGCTTTAACATGAAATTTATCCCTCTAGGCAAAGGTAGAAAATCCTCAAAATAGTCTAAAAAATTAGTCCTGAAAGTACAAACACAAGGAATATTATATTGCCTGGCAATATCAATACCAGCTAGATGAAAAAAAGCAAAAAACAATCGTTCAGGCTCATCCACATGAATAATATCTGGCTGAAAATCTTGTAACTTCCGGCGCACTATTTTATAAGTATTAAACCCCACATTCCTTTCAAAATCTAAAAAAGGAGTGCTAGGCAAACTAATCACTTCAACCCCAGGCAAAATATTACCTGTATAATCCTTCCAGTTAGGATATAAATGGGCTAGCGGACTATAATCAGGACAAAACAGTAAAACTTGATGTCCCCATTCACTAAGTTTTTGGACTCGATAAAAGCCACTAACTGTTACTCCATCTAATACAGGCAAAAATCCCGAAGCAATAATTGCAATTTTCATCTCAATTTCAATTATCAAAAATGAAACCTAATTTTAACAACAATAATTGATATTAAATCAACCTTATGAAAATATATCGACCTAAATTTTTATTGGCTAAAATATCCTACTTAAATCAGGGCGAGGTAACTACTCGTGCAAAATAACCAGTACATTTTTGGATCCATGGAAGCAGGGAACACAGAAAAAGACAGATAAAAGTAATTTGGTATCTTTGTCAAAATTAAGTTTTTTTAGATAGGAGTCACCGAGTCACCGAGTCACCGAGTCTGGAGATAAGATGTGGGGAGAGGCAAGACGCGAAAAATTGAAGAAACAGAGCAGATGTTTCCTCAAAATTGATTCTTAAAAGACTTGACTATGCTAATTACATATATCTCAAATGGGTTCGATAAAAGCAATATTGAAGAAGGCAGCTATGCTGAAGGCAGCTATGCTGAAGCGGTCAGACCCCGCTTGGCGCGTAAGACGCACCTGGTAGCTGACCAAGAGAGGGAAAATTGCATAGGGATTCTAACCCTAAACAATTTTAAGCACTCCAGTTGACGGT
>JBARXI010000807.1:0-2656 GCA_049647275.1 Microcoleaceae cyanobacterium | reverse complement strand
CCCATTAACCCAGCAAACCCGGTTTATGACTCTAGACTCAAAGTTGAAAGAAAGTCTGAATCTAAACCCGGTTTCTTCATCAAACCCCATTGAAACCCAGCAAACCCAGCAAACCCGGTTTATGACTCTAGACTCAGAGTTGAAAGAAAGTCTGAATATCAACCCGGTTTCTTCATCAAACCCCATCGAAACCCAGAAACCTGGTTTATGACTCTAGACTCAGAGTTAAAATAAAGTCTGAATCTAAACCCGGTTTCTTAATTAATTATCAACACAAATATTTATTATGCCATATCGAAAAATTAAATTCGAGACAGGGAGCTATTACCATATTTATAACCGTGGAAAAAATCGCCAAAATATCTTCTTTGAACGTGAGAATTATCTCTATTTTTTACGTCAAATGCGTCGGTATTTAACTCCTGAAAATCTCGATATTATTTGATGCCAAACCACTATCATTTATTAGTGTGTCTAAAAAACAGCAATCTCTCCAACACAATGCAAACATTTGCGCTTTCTTATACAAAAGCAATTAACAAACGCTATCAAAGAACAGGTTCGCTATTTGAAGGAAGATTTCAAGCTATCCATATAGATGGAGATGAATATCTATTGCATCTGTTTCAATATATTTATCTTAATCCTGTCAAAGCTGACTTAGTAAAACATCCTAGAGATTGGGAATTCTCTAGTTACCAAGACTATATTGGATTACGAAAGGGAACTTTGCCAAATATTAGCATTGTTCAAAAGCAATTTAACTGTATTGTAGTCAACCCAAATGAAAACTGCTGTAAAATAGCAACTCAATAGTAAACGATCGCTATTGCTGAATTATAGTAAAATGACATCCAGTAACTTAACTAATCAACTTAGTCAGGAAAGTAATCTTTTGATTAAATACTTAAAACCTGCCCCAAGAAATAAAACAAGGAGATAGGAAATGCAAAGATTCATGCAACTATTAGCTATTGTATATACTCCGAATAGATTACCCACAAAATTAATAGGAGTAGGGGGAATATTATGGGCGATCGCATTAACTGGCTGCACTACTCCACGTCAAACCCTAACTATGTCTAGTGGTGGAAATGGTGGAGCTTACGAGCGCATCGGCAGACAAATAATAACTTCAGCTCATGAAGTTGGGAAAATAACTATCCGCGACAAGTATGACTCCCCTGGATCGCAGAAAAACCTAGAACGCTTGCTTGCCAGAGAAACAGACCTTGCCCTAGTCCAATTAGACGTAGCCAGCGAAGCAATGAAAACAGGTAAAGTACAGGCAATAGTAGTTCTGGCCCACGAATATTTACACCTGATTACACACACTGATTCAGAAATAGAAACCCTTGGGGATCTTCAAGGAAAACAAGTTGCTATTGGGCCTCCTGGTAGCGGCATTTATTTCACTGCTACACAAGTATTTAGTGCTACTAATTTAAACATTATAGAAGAACAAATTGGTTTCGATGAAGCCTTCAGTAAAGTTCGAGAACAAAAAATAGATGCTCTAGTCTACGTCGGTCCATTAGGCAGTAGCAAAAAAATTCAAGCAGAGCTGACAAAGGCTCCCCTACTTAGGCTCATCCCCATAGAAACTGCCTTGATTAATTACTTAACCATTCAATTTCCTGAATCATACCAAAGTGCAACTTTTCCTCAAGGTAGTTATGTTCCTCTACGACCCCTACCTTCAGAAGACTTACCTACTCTTTCCACTGCTGCTGCTTTGGTAACTCGTCCTGATGTCAGCAAACAAACAATTGCTCTTTTAACTTGGTCGATCCTCTCATCTTCTAGACAATACTCATTATTTTATCCAGAGCTTACTAACGGAAATGCTGATTCTTTATTACGCAGTGGATTAGTATTTCTTCATCCTGGTTCCCAACAAGCATTTAACGAAGGCGACCCCAGAGAAGCGTGGGTACGTTACTTGGAGGAAAATCAGGACTTACAGGCTGGTTTAATTATTGTTATTTCTACTGGTGTCGTCGGTTTTTTGTTGCGACTGTGGCGTCAGAAGCGCTGTAAAAATCTGATTAAAAATAGCAGTTTGGCTCTCAATGAAATTAGTTCTCATGTAGAAACAAATCCAATTCAAGCTTTTAAAGAAGTGGAAGAGTTAAGACAGCAACATCGGTTAATGTTAATTGAAGGAGATTTACCGAAAGAGGCTTATGAAAAGTTAGAAAAAATGACACAAGTAATTGCGGAAAAGTGCCGATATTCAAAAGAAAAACAACGTCAAACAGATATTCAAAATACTTTAGATTTAATTGATGAGTGGCAAGAATTCTCACAGTTTTGCCCAGATGAAGCTAAGAATAAGCTCAAAGAATTAGAGCAAAAATATCGAGAAATGTTATTGTCACGTCAGATCGATCTTCAAACTTATATTAATCTCAAGCAGCTAATAAATTATTATGTCAGTATTAATATTAATCGTAATATTGCCACACACTTAAGTTCTTGAAGAAAGCAGAGGAGAGCAAGAATAAAGTAAGCTTTGAGAGTGTTGTGTAGATGCACTAAATAATATGAAATAGGTTAATGTTTGCTATAGATGATTGATAGGAAGTGTGGGGAGTGTGGGGAGTGTGGGGAGTGTGGGAAGTGTGGGAGTAGGCAACAGGTGAGACAGATTCAC
>JBARXI010000806.1:0-3127 GCA_049647275.1 Microcoleaceae cyanobacterium | reverse complement strand
ATACGCAGATTTTTCCTCAAAATTGATGCGCGAGAAAACTTAACTATGGTAATTATATAGATATAAAATGGGTTCTATATAATTTCCAGCAATCTAATACAAAAATCATTAATTTCTCTGAGTTTTTACTTTTTGCTTAAATCAAGAATGAGGCTCGCCAAATAATACTAAGGAACAATTTAACTCTTTCAAAACCTCATTAGTTACATCACTAACAGCTAAACCACCAGCAGTACGGCGACGCATAGAACGCAAAATAACTAAATCAAAAGACCGTGCCATTGTAATAATTACTTGGGCGACATTATCATTGGCAATAACTTTAATTTTTAATTTAACCTCAGATTCCTCCACAGAAATAATCTCTGAAAGTTGAGACTTAAATCCATCAATTTGTTCTGTAGAACTAAGACTAGAGCATATATGTAATAAAGTCACAGAAGCCTGATTAGTATCAGCAAAAAGTTGAGCAAAACGTGCAGCTCTTAAAGCTTGAGGGGTAATATTTTTTACTGGTACTAAAATTTTATGAATATCAATCGGATCGTCTAGTAATCTTGTTACTGCTACCGGACAATGAGAAGACCAAAATACACTATCAATAATACTTCCAAATAGACGTGCCCGTAAACCAGTTTGTTTACTCCAACCCATAATAATTAAACTAGCATTTTTTTCTCTAGCTGTGCAGCTTATTCCCTGAGAAATATCGTTATAAATCCGCATTTCTGGTTGAGTTTCAACATTAAATTGTTGAGTAATTTCTGGGGTTCGTTTTAGTTGTCGTTCACTGTGAGTAATTGCTGTACTTAAAATTGGTTCATCCAGATGAAAATTAGCTTTAACAATTGATAAAGGCACAACTAATCCTGACTCATGTTTGGCTAACATTGCTGCCATTTCTAATAAATAAGGTTCAGTTAGAGGATTATATATGGAAACTAAAACAGTAAACTTATGTTCATCACTTTCTGGCTCTAATTCTTGTTCGTGAGTTTCCCACCAAATTCCTGATTTATTACTACCATTAAATAGACTCAAAGGTTGAGATAATAGGGGGGCGAATCTAGCTGTTGTTAAAGGTCCGAGTATAGAAGTTACTAACATTAAAACAATTACACCGTTGAAAAATGGTTCTGTTAAGATTCCTTCCTGGAGACCAACTAAAGCTTCGACTAAAGTAGCAGCAACATGAGGCAAAGTTAGAGACCACATTGTGAGAGTTTCTGGGAAATTATAGTTGTATAATTGTTTGGCTAATAAGGCGGCGAGAAATTTACTAATAATTACTCCAGCAATAATAGCTAAAGTCATCACAAATTCATTAGTTATAGTTGAGACAAAAGCCGGAACATCTAAGATTAATCCCATATCTACAAAGAAAAAAGGAATAAATAATGTACTGCCAATAAATTCCACTTTTTCCTTAACCGGACCATTTCCCACCACCTCATTCACAGCAATACCAGCTAGGAAAGCTCCAACAATAATATCAACATGAATTATTTGTGCTTCTACACTAGCCATAAATACAACTAACATTATGAATAAAAATTGATTTCCCTCTTCATCCCCAGTCCGACGAAAATATTGTTCCCCTAACCATTTAAAACCAAATAAAACAACTACTGCATAAATAGCTAATTCTCCTAACTGAATAATCAGACTAACAACAGAAAATTCTCCCGCATTAACCGACACACAAATTGCCAGAACTAATAAAGCAGCAATATCAGTAAAGATCGTCGCTCCAATAGTAACAGTAACCGCTTCATTAGCAACTACACCCAATCGATTAACAATGGGATAACCTAAAAGAGTATGAGGTGCAAATAGAGAACCAATCAAAATTGAAGCATTCCAACCAAAGCCAAAAATTCTACCAACTATAATTCCAGCGATAATTGGGATAAAAAAAGTGATAAAGCCAAAACCGATAGAGCGATTTCTAGTTTTATTAAATTGTTCTAAATCAATTTCTAAAGCTATGACAAACATCAGATATATTTTGCCAATATCTGACAGTAATTTCATGGTTTCTGTTTCGCTACTGAGAAGCTGTAAACCATGAGGACCTAGTACAACTCCTCCTACTAATAATCCCACTAAACCAGGAAGTCGGAGACGTTCAAAAATTGGCGGAATGGTTAAAATAACCAGTAGAAGAATAGTGAAGGCAACAATTGGAGTATTGGGCAGCAACTTAATTACCTCTGATTAAAATTGTTATTATATTAGCAAACCCTCTAAATTTGGCACAAAAATTTAAGCTATTAGCAAAAGTTTTATATTAGGTTAAGGAAAAAGAGGAGGGTATTCTGAAGGTCATTTCAGTTATCAGTTATCAGTTATCAGTTATCAGTACCTCTAGCTGTTTGCGCAGCATTCCGTAGGAAAGCAAGAGGCTTGATATAAGGAATATTCTCTTTTTTTTTATCCCCTTAAAAGGGGAGGGATTAGACCCAATTTTCCGGTAAGAGGCAACAATTCAGTTTGATAATAGGAAATTATGTCACAAACATTATCATTTTTTTCACTAATAAAAAAAACAGTTTATATCGACTAGGTTAATCTATAGAAAGTAAAAAAATAATATACTTAGACATAAAAAATGCCTTTCGTTATGGGATTTAGAGGTATCTAGCTTAAAGTTGAAAATAATGAGAATGTCTTCAGATTTTAGGTGGGTTTAAAATTTGAAGTTTGAGATGAATTTTACCCTCTTCCAGCTCACACCTTCTGAATTAAGAATAAGCCTGTCCAAATATAACTTGAGATTTAAAGTTTTAGATAAAATTTACCCTATTTAACCTAAAACCTCAAACCTCAAACCTACCACCGAAAACCTCAAACCTCAAACCTCAAACCTCAAACCTCAAACCTACCACCTAAAACCTTCTGAATTAAGAATAAGCCTCTCCAAATATAACTTGAGATTTAAAGTTTTAGATAAAATTTACCCTATTTAACCTCAAACCTAAAACCTCAAACCTACCACCGAAAACCTCAAACCTACCACCTACCACCTACCACCTACCACCTAAAACCTCAAACCTCAAACCTTCTGAATTAAGAATAAGCCTCTCCAAATATAACTTGAGATTTAAAGTTTTAGATAAAATTTACC
>JBARXI010000805.1:0-4733 GCA_049647275.1 Microcoleaceae cyanobacterium | reverse complement strand
CTGTTATCTATTCCAATATCTGGTTGATAATTTTGATTGTTATCTGGTGAATAATTTTGTGGAATAGTTCGTACATCGCTGTTATCTATTCCAATATCTGGTTGATAATTTTGATTGTTATCTGGTGAATAATTTTGTGGAATAGTTCGTACATCGCTGTTATCTATTCCAATATCTGGTTGATAATTTTGATTATTATTTGGTCTATTGATTATAGTACCAGAATCATTAAAATCACCATCACTACCGATATCGTTACCGAAAAATTAAGGTATAAAGCCTCTCCTTTGAGGGAGAAAAAAGAAAAAAAATCCTTTTAGTCAATCCTTTTCTTTTGAAGGAGAGGTAATTATTAATTATTAATTATTAATTGTTGAACACCTCCGTGCGGGACAATCTTAGCAATGTATACTACGTCGAGTGGGATACTGAAAAGCATCTGATTCTCCCCTGAAGCATTACAACTGCGCCGGAAAAATTGTGGCAGCTTTCTTGAAATTAGAGATAGAGCTAAATTTATAATTTTGTATAATTTTGAGTGCTCAGAGATTTTCTATTAAGGATAAGGAGTTAATATTTGGAGTCAGTAGAAAAACCATATACAATTGGTTGATTCCATGGGAAGAGCAAGGAATAGTCTGGATGTATCATCACAAAGGTAGAGACATAAAATCCTCCGTTCAATCACGAGCAGATTTTTAAATCTTTGAAAAATTGATTAATGACCGCTTTTTTAATACCGAATTCTCGGGTCAATATAAGCATTCAAAATATCTATAACAATACTAGCAATTACCACAATTCCAGCAAAAAATATCACAATTCCTTGCACCGTTGGATAATCTCTTAAACTAATTGCTTGATACAATCTATTTGCTAATCCAGGCCAAGAAAATGTTACTTCTGTTAATATTGCTCCGCCCAATAAAGCAGCAAAAGTTAATCCTAAAACCGTAATAACTGGAATCATTGCATTTTTTAAAGCATGAGCAAATAAAATTCTAATTTCTGGAATTCCTCTGGCTCTAGCTGCTTCTACATAATCAGCTTGTAATGTTTGTTTGAGATTAACTCGGACGATTCTTTCAAAAATTCCACTCAGCAGAATTCCTAATGTTAAACTCGGCAATACTAAATAATATAAAGCTGTAAAAAAAAGACCAATATTCCCAGTTAAAATACTATCAATTGTATATAATCCTGTCAGAGTTGGAGGTGGATTTTGTGTAATGGGAAAGCGAGTTCCTAAAGGAAACCAACCTAATTGTACAGCAAAAATTAATTGCAAAATCATCCCGGCCCAGAAAGGAGGAATTGCATAAGTAATAATGCCAAATAAACGTCCGCAAGCATCCCAAATAGTGTTAGGATGAGAGGCAGAAATAGAACCTACAGTAATGCCAACTATCAAAGCGATCGCCATACTTAATACTGCTAATTCCACCGTGGCAGGAAAATAATTTTGAATAATTTGCCAGACAGACTCCCCACGACTGGTAATAGAAGTACCAAGGTCAAAACTAAGTAATTGCCTCATATAATTAAAATATTGTTCTAATATAGAACCATCCAAACCTAATTGCGATCGCAAAGCTTCTTTAGCAGTAGTTGAAGCCTTCGGGCCAAGAATAGCATCTACTGGGTCTCCGGGAGTTGCCCGTAATAACAAAAAAACCACAGTAGTAATAGTGAATAACATTAGCGGTGCTAATAATAACCGCATTAAAATATAAGAAGATAGAGCTTTTGAACGAGACATTTTGCTTAGTTGTTTTGATTTAATTTATCGCCCCAAAGGAGCAAGAAGTCAGGAGTCAGAATTGCTGAATAAGTATGAAAATAAAAATTTATTGAGTCCCTTGTTGCCTCATTGGGTTTAATACCCAACCTTCTATAAGTTGTGAAAAATAGATTGGGGTTTGTAGACACGGAGTGGCGTGTCGAAGACTATCGCCATTCTATTTTTCTCCTGACTCGGTTCTCCTATATTCTGACTCCTTCTTCAATATAATATCATCTCTAGTTAAATACTTATAAATGAAATATAGCCATCCTAAATCATTTATAAAAAACCAAAACACAGATAAAAAGTCTGATACTCTTAAGTAGGTCGGCATAAATAAACCCATAATGTGGGCAATGGGTGCATCAAGCTAAAATTTTTAGACAAAGACACTTATAGCCATTGCCCACCCTGCAACTTATAAATGGAATATAGCCATCCTAAATCATTTATAAAAAACCAAAACACAGATAAAAATTATGATACTCTTATCCCTGTTGCCAGATGATATTTTCCCTTTTTCTGAGATATTTTTCACAGCTAAAATAGGACTGCTATGTTCAATAATTGATAATGAATAATTGATAATTACCTCTGTTTTAAAGGAAGAGGATTGATACCAATGAGAAAATTGTTTACTTCTCTTGGTCGATTGGATATGGCGAAGTATCTTCGCCATCCCCCGACCGCTTTTATTATTAAAAGAAGAGGCTTTTTACCTTAATTATTCGGTAAGGTAGAGGGTGTGTTGCAACGCACCTTACTAAACTGACACAAAAATTTAGGGAAAGTTCAAAAATTAATGATTAATTATTAATTATTAATTGTTAAATAGTGTTCGATCGTCTGGCGGGATATTGCTAGATTCCTCAACTAAAACTACAATTTGCACTGCTTCAAACAGATCCCAGCTCGCCAACCAAGCTAACCAAAATAATTTTCCACAATCTTGAGAATTCTCTCGGAGGCATAACCATCACCAAAAGGATTAACCGCCATTGCCATCTTTTCATACTTACCAATATCACTCAACAATTCCACAGCAGCAGCCACAATATTACTCGTATTAGTACCAACAAGTTTAGCAGTTCCTGCCATTATTGCCTCTGGTCTTTCCGTAGTTTCTCGTAATACTAAAACAGGCTTACCTAAACTCGGAGCTTCCTCTTGTAAACCCCCAGAATCAGTTAATACTAAATAACAATTTTGAATGGCTCCGACTAACTCACTATAATCAAAAGGTTCTTCTAAAAATACCCTCGGATGACTACCTAAAATTGCTTTTAAAGGTTCTCTAACTGTCGGGTTTTTATGTAGAGGTAAAACTAATGCAGTATCAGGAAACTTTTCTAAAATTTTCAGAAATCCTTGAGCAATTCCTTCTAAAGGTTCTCCCCAATTTTCCCGCCGATGAACTGTGGCTAATATGACTCTATATTTGCCCCAATCTAAACCAGAAACATCACATTGAGGCTGAGATTTAGCTACTTTTAACAAAGCATCAATTACCGTATTTCCTGTTTGGTGAACTTCCCCCACTACTCCAGATTTTTGCAAATTTTCTACAGCCAAACTTGTTGGAGCAAAGTGTAATTGAGCTATCTGAGAAATTAAACGGCGGTTGGCTTCTTCCGGATAGGGATTAAATAAATCATTAGTCCGTAAACCAGCCTCGACATGACCAACTGGAATTTTTTGGTAAAATGCAGCTAGGGCAGCAGCAAAAGCGGTGCTGGTATCTCCCTGGACTAATACTAACTTAGGTTGGAACTGCATAAAGAAATTTTCTAATCCTTGCAAACTTCTACACAGAATATCTGTCAATGTTTGTTGAGTTTGCATAATGGCTAAATCTTGGTTAGGACTAATTGCAAATAATTGCATTACTTGGGCAACCATTTCTCGATGTTGACCAGTTAAAATTACCTGAGTTTTAAAATTTGGAGAACTTTGAAACATTTGAATAACTGGCGCTAGTTTAATAGCTTCGGGGCGAGTTCCTAATGTAATTGCTATTCGGGTTGGATAATTTGACATTTCAACTTAGGTTTAGATTGTGTTCTCAAAAATGAGAGAATTTATTGAAATAAATTTACCAAGATTGAGACACTGTTTATTGAAAATATATTCAGGCAACAAGCCGTAAATACAGGATTTAGATCGAATTTATCCTAGTTTGTTTTAATTACTTAAGTCTGACAACTTTGGTGTTGATGATTACTTTCAACTGCCGACTTGCAAGCTGCCTAAAAGACATGAGTTAACCATTTTAAGACAAATGGCTCATTAAAAGGCAGCTTAGGATTTGATTAAATAATATTAATAGATAAGTCTACCACGAGAAGGATTATATGTCAGGGTTATTTGAAACTATGATTGGGTCAAGTCTTTCTATTTTTGACGGAAGTTGCTACTTATTGAAGACAGGATTTATGTTATTTCACTTAGTCTCAGATTTATCTACAACACTGGCCTATTATTCTATAGCACTGATACTTATTTATTGTCTGATTAAGCGGCCAAATATACCCTTTAAGTGGACTTTTTGGATGTTCGCAATTTTGATGATTTTTAGTGGTATTTCCAACAGTCAAGAGATTTGGACACTATGGTATCCTGACTATTGGTTATCAGAGTCAATTCAAGGTATTACAGCCATAGTCTCTATTGCTACAGCTATCTGTTTAATTCCTTTAGCTATAAAGCTTCTGGCAATGCCTAACCCGATTCAATTAGAAGCAACTAATCAAGAGTTAGAAAAACAGATTAGAGAACGTATTTTAGCTGAGGAAAAAATCCGCAACCTAAATGCGGAATTGGAAACTAGAGTAAACCAACGTACTTACCGGTTGAGAGAGTTAAATAAACAGCTAAAAAATGAAGTAGCTGAACGTATAGCATTTTCTGAAGCTCTAGAAAGTTCGGAGGCTCGTTTGGCAGGTATTTTAGA
>JBARXI010000804.1:0-4782 GCA_049647275.1 Microcoleaceae cyanobacterium | reverse complement strand
AATATCGCCTGTTTTTAAGATTGATATTAATCGCTGAATTTTTGCCCACCCTACATGATTTTTAAGCTACAGCTATATGTTTCAAAGTCTAGCTTTCAGGTGGGCAAATATCGCCTGTTTTTAAGATTGATATTAATCGCTGAATTTTTGCCCACCCTACATGATTTTTAAGCTACAGCTATATGAATTTTAGAAATGCTCTCTCAAACCAATAACTGATAATCTAGACTTTATGTAATAATTTATCTATATCTAAACATAGATCGATTTATTGTCTATTTTCATATTTATACAAATAATGCTAAATATTCTCCGCTCTAAATTTTTATTAATAGCAACTTTTTCTCTACTGATTTTTCTGTACATTTCTAATTTCAAGCTGCCACATGTTTTCGCTCAATTAATTCCATCGCCTCAAATAGAATCCTTAGATGCTAACTTAAATAATTCTAGTGTTTATGATTTTGTAGAATCAGGATTTAATTACACTCAACAACTCTACGGTCAACCTAGAATACCAGTAAAAAAAGTTAATTTACGCTTACATACAACTCCTTTAACTTCACTTGATAATGCTAGTCAAGGGGAATTTACGATCTACTTAAGCCGTAAACCATCTGAATATTCTTTCCACGGTCAACTCGCTCACGAAATAGCTCATCTATTAAATGCACAATTACTTGACTGTTATGCAGAAGGTTTGGCTAGTGTTTTTGCTGAAAAAATGTTGAATAGTCAAAACTTAGATTGGAGTAAGTGGGAAACATATTATCAACAAGGTAATGAACCTTTTTATGGCTCAACTTATTCAATGATGAAAGAAGTTGCTGAGACAGCAGGTTCAGCAAATATGCGCCGTCTGCTTGATTTTGCTGTTTATAATGATGGGAGTAAACAACAGTTGATGCAAATTGATATTAATGGATGGCTGTCTTCAATGTCTGACTATACAAATACTGAAGTTAAAAAAGTAATTAATCAACATATAGCTCAAGTAAAAATCGCAGTCGCATCAAAAAACAATAAATTCAGTTGTATCAAACCTCGGTAAAAATTTAATCCTTCAATAGCTAAATAACTTGATTTAACTCTCGACAAATCAAGTGTTTTTGCCAGAGTTACAAAAATCATTATAGTATTTCTCGCTCTTGGTGAAATACACAAGTTTTAGATTTTTGGCAACAGGGAATAGGAAATAAGAAGTATAAAAAATACTGTACTTCATTAATAGGAAAGCCCTTAGAAGGTATCTATAAAATAATTATTAAGGGATGCTTTAATACTGATTATTGGTGGGTTACGGCTTTTCATAGATTTCACTATTGCCGTTTAACTATGAAGGGTGCGCCTAACCCACCCTACATCAGGATTTAATATTTTATTTATAGATACCCTCTTATTTAATCGGTAATTATTAATAATTACTTTTCCTGAAAAAAACCAGAATAAAATCGACTAAAATCATGATTTGTTATTCTTTAAATGAGAGACTTTAAACCTTAATTATTCGGTAAACTTAAGAGATATGCTAAGTTATAGAGAGGTTTTTGAGTGAAGGAAAATTTACTCAAAAACTTTATGTGACAATCTTAATCCAATTAACAAGTGGTTGTTAACAGAGTTAGTTTAGCTGCAATCATAGCCATAAATTGACAAATCAAAAGACAAATGCTAATCACAAATATCAACCACCGCCATTAGTTGTTGTGGACTTTACTCAATAAAAAATGAACAAACAACCTGTCAATTTTTTCGGACTCTTGAACATGAGTATTGGATTCTTCGGTATTCAGTTTGGCTGGGGCTTACAAATGGCAAATATGAGCGCTATTTTCGAGCATCTAGGCGCAGAAGCTCACCAAATACCTATCCTGTGGCTGGCAGCTCCCCTGACTGGCCTGATTGTACAGCCAATTATTGGCCATGCTAGCGATAATACCTGGGGGCCTCTGGGTAGACGCAGACCCTACTTTCTGGTAGGAGCAATTTTTAGTTCTATTGCCTTAATATTTATGCCCAGTTCGTCCATGTTGTGGATGGCTGCGGGATTTCTCTGGATTTTGGATACGTCGGTAAATGTCACTATGGAGCCGTTTCGGGCTTTTGTGGGAGATATATTACCGGAAGACCAACGAACTCAGGGATTTGCTCTGCAAAGCCTGTTTATTGGTTTAGGTGCAGTTATGGCATCGATTTTGCCTTGGTTGCTCAGTAACTTTTTTCATGTGTCTCAAGTTAGCACTACTGAAAAAGCTATTCCTCTGACAGTGGAACTTTCATTTCAAATTGGTGCGGCTGTATTTTTGGCAACTGTTCTCTGGACAATTTTTACTACTAAAGAATACCCTCCTGAAAATATGGAGGCTTTTAAGCAGCAACAAGCGGAGCAAGGAGGTATTGTTGGTGGTGTTAAAGAAATTATTAGTGCATTGCGAGAAATGCCAGAAAAAATGCGCCAACTTGCTTGGGTACAATTTTTTACTTGGATAGGTATGTACTGTGTTTTTCTTTATTTCCCACCTGCAGTGGCTCGCAATATTTTTGCTGCAACAGACCAAAATTCTATCCTTTATGCCACAGGGATCGAATGGGCGGGAATTTGTATTGCTGTCTATAATGGGGTTTGCTTTTTATTTTCGTTTTTGCTAGCTCCCATAGCTAGAGCTACAAGTCGTCAATTTACTCATTCTTTTTGTTTGGTTTGCGGTGCTGCGGGTTTGTTGTCATTGGCTTTTATTAAGAATGAATATGTATTATTCTTACCCATGATTGGTTTAGGAATTGCTTGGGCGAGTATTTTGTCAATGCCTTATGCTATGTTGATTAGTTGTCTGCCACCTGAACGTAGTGGGATTTATATGGGTATTTTTAATTTCTTTATCGTATTACCTCAGATTGCTGTTTCCCTTGGTTTTGGATGGGTAATGCAGATTTTTTTGAATGGTGATCGCCTATCAGCAGTTGTTTTCGGTGGTGCTTTTATGATTGTTGCTGCTGTGTTAACTCAAAGGGTAGAAGCAACTACAACGGATGAGAAAATGCCTGAGACGAAACTTTCGTCTCAGCAAAATTAATCTGCTATCATGTCTGCTTGAATACCCGTAATATAGCGCTACGCGCAAGTCAGAAGTAGGGGTAATTCATGAATTACCCTTGAAAATGCTTAGTCAACCAGCAAAACCAAACCTCTGACTAAAATCAATAATACGCTTTTCTGAGCGCGGATGGGATCGGGACTTACGCAAAGACACTATATGTATGTAGTAAATCAAAACTATAACGTCTTATATATGTAGTGTCGATCGCCTAAAAATGCGTAAGTTCTGGTGATGTCAAATCTCAACTAAGTTATTGCTCCTCTTCTGGTGGCATTACCTCAATGGGTATACCTTCCTCTGTTGGCTGTGCGGTCTCACTTTCTGCTTCTGGAGTTGGTTGTGCTGCAGCACAGTTAGAACTGTCAAAACTCAACTCATATTGATATAGTTTAGAGCGCTCGCTAGACTCAAATGAACGTTTGCTCACTGCATCTAAAGCTGCTTCATCCAACACTGCATAACCGCTATCGACTAACATTTTTGGTCCTCTTTCAATCGCACCATCGACACCAACTAACACTCCCACTAAAGCATTACCTTCTAACTTTCGTTCACAAGCAGCTTCTGGATAAACATCAGAAATAGTCTGAGGAGGAGTCAGATTTTCTTCTTCTAATCCCAATTCCCCTGCCCAAAGTGTATAAGCACCAACAGCACCTAAAGCTATATCCCTAGATTCAGATTCCTCGGCAACGTCAGCATTTTGTTGTTTTTGTTGCTCAAATTTTTGCAACAGCGCACCCTTAAACTCTTCTTGCTGTTGTACAGGTGGGGATGGCTCAGGAGCGGGAGCAATAGATGGCGTTTCCTTGACCTCAGGTATTGGTGGTTTTGTTTCTTCGACAGTTGCAGCAGCTATTTCTCGCTCTGGTTTTGGTGATGGTTTTGGTGTCGGAGTAGTTTCAGCTACTTGTTGTCGTTGTTTTTGGAAGTTATCCAACAACGAACCCTTAAACTCTTTTGGTTGTTCGGGAGTGGGAGATGGTTGAGGAGTGGGTGCAGGGGATGAAGTTTTCTCTACTTCTACTTCTACTTCTACTTCTAGCTCAGAATTATTTGTCTGAGGTGGTGGGGAAACAACAGCCACTTTTTCAGATTGTTTTTCTGGCTCGACTATATCCTGAATAGTTTTTCCTTCCCGCAACTGTCTGACTAAGGGTGCTTCTGGTAAACGATTTTTTTTAGTGGGGTCGGGTTTTGGAGGTGCTTCTGGAGTTGTTGTTACTACGGCAGTTTTCTCTGTCTGAGTATTAGAGTTATTGGGAGTCAGGGCAACTTGATTTTTTTGTTGATTTTCCTGTTTATCTTGATAACGTCGGGGAGGAAGTTTTAAATTTTGTGAGTACGATCTCGGCTGAGTTGAGTTGTCAACTGTAGAATTTCCATCCCTAGGTTCTATTTCTAGAGTTGGACGACGGGATAAACCTGAGTCATAGACTTTATCTGTTAAGCCTAAATTTTTTCTAATTTGATATTCATCTATTTGCTCTTGATTTAATTCTTGTGGTGGCTCTTTTTGAAATATATCTATAGGTTGACTATTGGTATTGGGCAGTGGGGGTGCATATAGTGGTGTGGTTGGTAATGGCGATCTGCCTGGTATTGATGGATAATTGGAAAAGTCATTTATGGAAGATTGGTTTCTCGGCAGTCTGGAGACAGAAGGAGTTGAACGAGTGCGAGT
>JBARXI010000803.1:0-7402 GCA_049647275.1 Microcoleaceae cyanobacterium | reverse complement strand
TATTTTCTGGCTTGATTTTGTGTAAGTCCCAATAGTAGGGAAAAAAGCTGTTTTAACTACTGACTACTGACTACTGACTACTGACTACTGACTACTAAAAATCATACAATCATTCACCAACGCCCAATTTTTTTATTTGGGGCATTTGTGATGAAGTATGCGCTTTGAAGGTTGACTAGAATTGTTGATCTTTAGAATATCTAGTCTAGATTTTTTTACTTCTTACAATTTTATTTAAGAAAATAGATGACAAAGTTCTATGACTTTGGTTTGCAGAGTAGATATTTCCTCTGCTCCTCGCTTAAGACTTACTTCCAACTCCAGTAATAGGGGTAAAGTTTTTTCTAACTGCTTTAAAGGCAAAGAGTTGACCTCTTTCCGTAAAAAATATATTCGTTTGGGATTACCTATTTCCGCAGCTTGGGCGATCGCTTTTTCATCTCGCTCTCCTGAGGAAATCATCAGTTTTACCCATAACCATGTCCGAAATTGGCCCACCAAAGTAGCAACAATGCGTAATGGATGTTCATTATGGGCGATTAAATCTGCCACTAACTCCAGAGCTTTTACTGTATCACTCAAGCGAATAGCTGTAGCTAACTTCAGACTACTTTGGGTTTGAGAGCCAACTAAAGTTGCGATCGCCTCTAAATCTACAACAGATTTTCCATTACTATAAAGTTGTAATTTAGTCAACTCATTATGGAGTTGTCGGCGATCGTTACCGAGAGCTTCTGCTAAAAAAGTAACTCCAGGGGAAGTAAGCTTAACCCCTATTTCCTCAGCAACTTGTTTAACTTGCTGCTCAAGTAACTCTGTTTTCCAAGGTGGGATAGGAGAAAAATCTCGAACTTCGGCCCATTTTTGGATTAACTTTGTAGACTTAAGTCTTTTATCAGGTTTATTGGGCGTAGTTAACAACAGCACCGTTGTATCTGGAATTTGTGGCAACGTACGTTCAAGCTCCTCCAATAAATCTTGTGAACAATGCTGAGTTATATTAGTATCCACTAGCCAGACAACACGACTACCAGTACCAAAAGGAGAAGTCATGGCCTGATTCAATCCAGTTTGAACTGCGTTTTGTTGATGTGGCAAAATTTTGTGATAGTTAAAACTAGCCCATGTGGGATCGAGGACAGATTCAGTCAAAGCATTAACTGCTTGGCTCATAGAAAAGTCATCCTCACCAAAGTAGAGGTAAATTGGCATAAGAAGCTATTTTTTAACAAGGGGCAATTAAGATTGGACGATACATATCAGAATTACATTAATCGGGTAGCACAAACAACGCTGTTACCAAGTTACAAGTCTCAGTTGGAATATATTCAACAGTCTCCCAAATTTAAAAGAGGAGCTGATGGCCAAGTCGAAGCTGCCAAATTTCCTGGCTATTCAGTCATTACTCCACCTTGGGAAGAAAACTCGAAAAATGATAATTTTTATCAACATTTACAAAAATGTCAACAACAGTTAACAGAATTATTAGGCACTAACTTAATGATTCCAGTGCCTGGAGATAGTCTTCATTTAACTTTAGCCGATTTAATTTGGGAAAGTGCATTTCTTGATGCTAGTCAAAAGCCTGAATTTGAGGAAAAATTGCGCTCTTGTATTTCTGAAAGTTTTCAGGAGTATCAACCTCTAGAGAAAAAGGGCCATGAAATTCGCTGGCAAGTTTTGGGAATTATGGTAATGACTAGGGGAATTGGTGTTTGCCTAGTACCAAAAGATGAAAGTTCCTACGAGCAAATTTTACAATTACGTCGGTCAATTTATCAAAAATCTAATTTAATTGCCCTAGGAATTGAACAGCAATATCACTTTACTGCTCATATTACCTTGGGTTACTTTGGGGAAATTCCATCAGATTTAGATATCTCTAATATTGGGGATGGCATATCAGAATTAAATCATCAGTGGTTGGAAACTACTCAAGAAATGTGGGTACATCGTGGAGAATTGCGAAAATTTGATGATATGATGCGCTATTATCGGCAACCGGACTGGCCTGCTGTAGATCTGTGACCGAATAAGGCCAAAAAAAATGCCTAGTGCAATTTGGCAGGAGGCAGGAGATAGAAGAAAAGAAGGGAAGAAAGCTTGTACAGTAAGCTTTTTAACTAATGGGTTATTTCTGCCACGCTGTACTAGTAAAAATTGAGACCGATATTGCCTTATTACCTTTAACGAATTCTTGCCTGGTGTTTGTGTAAGGGGGCAGAATTCCTCCCCATGCTTGAATAATAGGGGTCTCCATTGACTCCCTTACCAAACAATTTTTTGATGAAACATCCTATTCAACAACAAAGTTTTGACATTATAGATCGAGAAATTGGTCAACATAATTTTAGTCCCGCTGAATATGCGATTGTTCGGCGGGTAATTCACTCAACTGCTGATTTTGAGTTTGCTAAGTTAATCAGATTTAGTCCAGGGGCAATTGAATCTGCGATCGCAGCTTTGCAAAACCTTGTGCCAATTGTCACGGATGTGGGTATGGTTAAACAAGGAATTGCTCAGATGGTGGCCAATACTTTTAGTAATCCGATAATTTCTGCTGTGGAGGAAGTATCTTTTGCCCTTCCTGGTAAAACTCGTACTGAAACAGGTTTACTAAAGGTTGCCGAGAAATTTCCAGAAGCTATTTTTGTTATTGGTAACGCTCCTACTGCATTATTATCTTTATGTGCTCAAATTCATAATGGAAATGTTACCCCACCATTAGTTATTGGCGTACCTGTGGGTTTTGTCTCGGTGGTAGAGTCAAAGGAAGTTTTGGCTCAAACTCAGGTATCCCAAATTCGGGTAGAAGGTAGAAAAGGAGGTTCTCCGGTGGCAGCAGCAATTATTAATGCTTTGATTGTTTTAGCCTGGGAAAGTATTGAGGGAGTAAGTGATTCAACAATTAATAATTAATAATTAATAATGAACAATTACCTTTGTTTGAAAAGCAGAGGATTGACTAAAAGGAAAATTTTTTCTTTTTTGCTCTTTATTAAAGAGAGGCTTTTTATCTTAATATTAATTATTCGGTAAGGGAGTAGGGGGAGTAGGGAGTAGGGGATTAGAGGAGATAATATAGAGTTGGAAAAATTAGATATTTTGTCATGTTTAACTGTTCTATTTCACCTAGCACCTACGATCTAAGACCTTTTAAGTTAATTAAGGATCGGTGATTCTCAATGTTTGCGCAGCATTGCCTCAGCAAAGCACCGAAGCTAGCTCCAAAACTCATGCGCTCGTGCGTGGGTAGATTGCTTTCCTACGGAATGCTCCGCAAACGTTACCTCGCAACCTTCGGGTTTGGGTAAGTTTAGTAAAACGGAACTTGATACTATTATATTATTGTGACTATAAATGTTATTGGGATAGGTTTAGATGGAGCCGTTGGGTTGAATGAGTCAGTACGGCAAATAGTAGAAAGGGCGACTTTGTTAGTAGGAAGCGATCGCCATCTTAGTTATTTTCCGAATCATCCAGCCGAAACTGTTGTACTGGGAGATGTAATTGAGGCAATTGTGGAAATACGCCAACACTCAAATGTTCCCAATTGCTGTATTGTAATTTTGGCTTCGGGAGACCCACTATTTTTTGGTTTGGGGAGGTTATTAGTAGCAGGTTTGCCTCCTGAAAAACTCAAGTTTTATCCTCATATTAGTTCGGTACAATTAGCTTTTAGTCGGATTAAAGTTCCTTGGCAAGATGCTAAGACGATCAGTATTCATGGTCGTTCTATGGATGAGTTAACTCAAGTATTACAACAGGGAGTTGAGAAAATTGCGGTACTGACGGATCGGAATAATACACCAGGAGCGATCGCTCGTTTGTTGTTAGCTTTAGATTTACCAATTGACTACCAAATGTGGGTATGTGAAAATCTTGGGGATCGGGACGAACGAGTTCAGGAATTCTCTTTGGATACAGTGCAACAAGAGTCATTTGCACCGTTGAATTTAGTTGTATTATGGCGTAAATCTAGGGTAGCCGATCGACCTTTAGATTTGACTAATTTACCTTTGTTGGGAGTACCGGATAATTATTTTTTGACTTATGATGACCGCCCAGGGTTGATGACTAAACGGGAGTTACGAGTATTAATTTTAGCGGAGTTAGGTTTGCAACCGGGGCAGATAATTTGGGATATTGGTGCTGGTACAGGTTCTGTTTCTATTGAAATCGCTCGTTTGTTTAATGATTCTTTGGTTTATGCGGTTGAGAAAACGGCTGCAGGAACAACTTTAATTGAAGGAAACTGCCGTCGTTTTCAGGTCGCAAATGTGGTTTCTATTCATGGTAAAGCTCCAGAAATTTTGCATCATCTGCGCCCTCCCCATAGAATTTTTATTGGCGGAAGTAGTGGGGAATTGAGAAATATTTTAGGAATTTGTGGGGTGAGAATGCTACCGCAGGGGGTAATAGTATTGGCATTTGCTACCTTGGAAAATTTGAATAGTGCTATAAGTTGGGTGGAGGAAAGAAAAAAAAGCGATCAGAGTTGGAGTTATAGTCTTTTGCAGGTACAGTTATCTCGTTCTATACCTGTGGCTAATTTAACTAGATTTACTCCTCTAAATCCAGTCACAATTATGACAATTAATAGATAATATTATGTTTGGTTCAATACTTATAAATAACGATGGAGGAGTAGGGGTAATTCATGAATTACCCCTACTTCTAATTAACGCAGGAAGAAATCATCAGCGCTAATTTCTGCCTCATTAGTTAAAGTTGCAAAATGAGCGGTACTATCATTAGCGTTATAGAACAACTTACCGTTGTCACTATTGTAAACAATAAACGCATCAGAGCTTTCTGCCTCTTCGTCACTGCCTACTACTTCAAACTCGGTTTCAATACTGAAGCCATCACCTTGAACACTAGTAAGTAAAGTGAAAGTGGTTTTATCCAGCAGAATAATATCTTGCCCTACAGCAAAATCAGTAATTTCATCTGTACCCACATCCTCTTGGTCAAACTCCTCATTCGTGTTAAAGATAAACTTGTCCATGCTTCCTCCACCTGTAAGTTCGTCGTCGCCAGGACCACCATTGATCCAATCGCGACCGATACCACCACTAAGGGTATCATCACCATCACCACCTAGCATAATGTCATAACCAGAACGACCTATCAACAAATCGTCACCGTCACCTCCAAGCATGAAGTCATCACCAACACCTCCATTGAGGGTATCGTCACCATCGGCACCATTGAGGCGGTCTTTACCACCGTTACCTCGGAGAATATCGTCACCTTCACCACCTCGTAAAGTGTCATTGCCACCAAGACCTTGTATGGTATCATCCCCTCCAAAACCTCTGAGGATATCTGAAGCAGATCCACCAGAAAGGAAGTCGTCTGTGTCTCCACCAGCGAGTACACCTACAAAGGTAAAGTTGCTGACATTTAGGTTTATCTCTGCGCTAAAGGTAGTAACAACTTCTAAACTTCCTTCTTGGAAAAAGGTTAAGACAGTTTCATTCTGTGCATTAGTATAAGTAGCAAAGACACCACTAGAGTTAACATCAAGTTCCTCTAACCGCGTTTCTACCTCTGTTAGAGAAGAAAATTCTTGAGTCAGTTTAATTAGACCCACATTACTCGCTACACTATTGCTTGACTCATTTACAGTTACCTGGCTGAAGTTACTGTTATTGAAATTCCCAAATACTCCTGTTTTGAACTGAAGTTTATCTGTTTCTTCAAAGTCGATAATAGTGCTTTGTTCAACCAGTGAATCGAATAAAATACTGTCTACTGAACCAGTGGTAGCGGTAATTTCTGTTCCTGCCGCTGCCGTTGTTACTTGAGTAAAGTTAAAGTTGGTCTCAGTTAGCTCTACTTCGGATGCAAATTGGCTGACAATCTCTATTTCGCTACTACTTTGTGCAAAAGCTATTACAGTATTACCTGCCTGATTAGTGTATTCGACGAATACTGGGCTATCTACTTCTAATGTAGTTAGCAGTGCTTGTAAATCTTCTACTGAGTTAATCTGTTGCTCAACAATTAGTAGACCTTGGTTTTGGATATTGGCACTGGTGGTTGACTCAGTGACAACTACGCTGGTGAAGCTGGAATTACTGAAACTACCGAACAGTGATGAGTTGAATGATAATGAATCGGACTGAGTAAAACCAATAATTGTACCGCCAGTTTGCTCTAAGGAATTGAACTGAACTACGTTTGTAATTTCATTGCTGACGACAATTGTATTTGAGTTACTGAGGACAACATTGACTTCTGGAGCGTCATCATCCATGTCGTCATCCATGTCGTCATCATCGTCCATATCGTCATCATCGTCCATGTCGTCATCATCGTCCATGTCGTCATCATCGTCCATATCGTCATCATCATCGTCCGTGTCGTCATCATCGTCCATGTCGTCGTCCATGTCGTCATCGTCGTCGTCCATGTCATCATCATCATCGTCATCCATGTCATCATCATCGTCCATGTCGTCATCGTCGTCGTCCATGTCATCATCATCGTCCATGTCATCATTATCATCCATTTGTTCATTAAAGAAGACAAAGTTTTCAGAAGTGACAGTGACATTTGCTTCTAGGTTAGCCAGAATATTAATTTCTGTACCTGTGTAGAAAGCTACAACAGTTTGCTGTTGTTCATTTTGGTATACAAGTAGCTTCGGAGTATCACCCACTTGCAGTGTCTGCAACCGGACTTGTAATTGCTCTTGTGTGAAAGTACCCTCGAATGATAGGAAATTTGCCATTCCCACTGAGGTTGTCGTTTGGGTTACAGTCAACTCTTCTAGGCTTTCATTTGTAATTCCACCAAATATTCCGGAATCACATTCAAAAATATCTTCTGGGCTGTAGTTAGTGATTTCAATACCACCTTCAACCAGAGCGTTGTATACGAACTTATCGACCACACCAACAGTAGCGCTGACTATTTCTAAATCGCTGCTAATATTGAAGGTGCTGGTAAATTGTAAGTTGTTCTCAAAACTAAACTCACTAATATTTTCTAGTTCAACTTCAAAATCTCGGATGACTTCAAAAGTTCCGTCTGTACCGTTGTACAATACTAGCTCTGTGCTGCCTTCGATATTGACTAATGCCAGAACAGAACGTTGAGCCACTAGAACTTCTAGTCGTTGTTGTAGAAGCGCTTGAGTCGCAAAACTTTCTTCTGTAAACAGTAAAAGGTTGCCTTCAACTTGTTGGATAGATTGGGCAGTTATATTGTTACTGCTGAAAGTTTCTAGAGTTGTATTGAGTGTGGTAAGTGTTTCAAAGTTAATTTCTACAGCATCTACGTTGATATCATCATCATCGTCCGCATCATCATCATCGTCCGCATCATCATCATCGTCCGCATCATCATCATCGTCCGCATCATCATCATCGTCCGCATCATCATCATCGTC
>JBARXI010000802.1:0-5149 GCA_049647275.1 Microcoleaceae cyanobacterium | reverse complement strand
TCAAGGGATAATTTTTCCGAGTCCCTGCTCTAAATTTCCCGTTCCTCCTGTAGGGGTAATTTCTGATAGAATGCTCCGCTTTCCATGTTTGCGTAGCATTCGGTTTGCGCAGCATTCCGTAGGAAACAAAATTACCCCTACTGACTACTGACTACTGACTACTGACTACTGATTTTTTATTTTTGCAGTCTAATAGGAATCGAAATCAAAAATTTAGCTCCTTTTCCGAGCTTAGAGTTACATTTTAGACTACCGCCATGCTTTTCCACTACAATTTCATAGCTAATCGACAATCCTAATCCAGTTCCTTTACCAATAGCTTTAGTAGTAAAAAAAGGATCGAAAAGATGCTCTTTAATTTTTGGTGGAATACCAGCCCCATTATCACGAATACAAATCTGTACAAATTTACTAATAATTTTAGTTGAAATCTCAATACGACTTGGTTCTAATTCAATTTGTTCCTTCGTCCGTTTTGCATCTTTTTCTTGAATAGCATCAATGGCATTACTAATAATATTAATAAATACCTGATTAAGCTGTCCGGGATAACATTCCACTTTTGGGAGATTAGCATAACTTTTAACTACCTCAATTGCAGGAAAATTATTTCGTCTGTGGATACGACTATATAAAATAGTAAGAGTACTATCAATCCCTTCATGGATATTAGCTTCTTTCTGTTCAGCTTCGTCAAGCCGTGAAAAGGTTCTCAAAGATGTGACAATATGTTCAATACGATTAGCTCCTACTGTCATGGAGTTGAGCAGTTTCGGTAAATCTTCCTGCATAAATTCTAAATCCATTACTTCTATTTCCTCTTGAATTTCGGGATGTGGATTAGGATAATGGGTTTGATATAACTCAATCAGATTGAATAAATCTTGAGTATATTCCTTGGCATGGGAAAGATTGCCATAGATAAAACTGACGGGATTATTAATTTCGTGAGCTACCCCGGCGACAAGTTGACCCAAGCTAGACATCTTCTCATATTGAATCATCTGAGCTTGAGTACGTTTAAGTCGCTTGAGAGTCACTTCTAATTCTGCTGTCTTGGTCCGACTTTGGTTGTAGAGTTCAGCTTGAGTCAGAGCAATATCTAACTGTTTTACTACAGCTTGGAGCAAACTAATTTCTGTATCACTCCAGTGGCGCGAGCGAGTATGATTACTACAGACTAATGCTCCTATCTGACCTGATGTTTTTTGGAAGGGAATAAATAGAAGAGATTGGATTTGAATTGATTTAAGCAATTTTTTAAAAGTTTGATTAGTTTCTAAGTCAGTCTCAACTACTTTAATCACTTCTAAATCCAATGCTTTACGACCGATGGAACCTAATACCGAAGTTGGGTACTTCCATGGTATATCTGGCAAACCAGGAAGTTGAGACACATTGGTAGAATACCAATAAGGTTGTTCTGCATCAGCACAATACCATAAAAAAAGACATCGATCTGTTTGCATCAATTCCCGAACCCTGTTGAGGGTAGTATCTAGAATAGTTTCAATGTCTAATGATGTACGAATCTGATTAATAATTTGGTTAAATAGTTGTTCTCGCCCAGCCTGTTCTCGTAACTGTTGTTCGGCACGCTTGAGTTCACTAATATCTCTTGTCACACCCACAATCCCAATAACACTACCTTCAGCATCTCGAAAAGGTGTTTTTGTAGTTAGTAAAGTAGTCATTTTTCCTTGAATAGGCACGACTTCTTCATAGGTTTTAGGAGCACCTTGATTAGTAATATCAGCATCATCTTTTTGAATCTTTTGTACAACATGAATAGATTGATTAGGAAATATAAATGAATCATCTTTGCCAATAATTTGAGCGACAGATTGATTAAAAGTTTTGGCAAAAGCAGAGTTGACTAGCATAAATTTACCCTGTAAATCTTTAGAAAAAATCAAATCTGTTGTACTGTTAATCACTCCATTTAATAGGTTGTAACTCTCCTTTAGTTTAGCTTCCGCTTCCTTGCGATCGCCAATATCTCGACAGATACAAATCAGCCCCACATCGGTCATCATCAAAGTAACTTCCTCGTCAAACTTTGTACCATCTTTCCGTTTTGCCATACACTCTCCCCGCCAAAAACCTTGTTTAGCAATAACGGGAAAAGCTTCTTGCTCAATGCGTTTAATTTCTTCAGGTTCATATAAAACACGCCAACTTTGCCCAAGTAACTCTTCAGCATTTTCATATCCAAGAATCTGTAGATGAGCCTGGTTAGAGTATGAGAAATGCTCTCCATCAGCTAGAATTGCCATCCCATCAATTGCTGCCTCTATAGCGATCGATTGCTGCTTCAGTTGGTCTTCCACTCTTTTGCGTTGAGTAATATCTGCATAAGTACCGAGAATACCAAATATTTTACCATTTTCATCAACTAATGGAACTTTACTAATATCTAGCCAAACTTGACTACCATTAGGTAACTGTCTTTGTTCAACTAGGTGCATTTGTGGTTTGCCAGACAAAATAACTTCTCGATCGCGTTGTTGCTCTAATCTTGCCTCCTCCTCACTCAAGGCAAAATCATAGTCTGTCTTACCAATTATTTCCTCACAAGAGTCACGATTGATTTCCCTGATAAATGTACTATTACAACCTTTGTAAATACTATGGGAATCTTTCCAGAAAATCGCTTGGGGCAAAGTATCTACAATAGTTCTGAGCAACTGTCGCTGTTCGATTAATTCAGACTGTATTTTCTGACGCTCTGTGACATCATCTGCCATAGTGAAAACTGTAAGAGGCTGACGATCCAGATATTGACTCGGAATATTGTGCCACTCACAGATAATAGTTTTTCCAGCTTTAGTCAGGTTTTCATTAATACTAAATGTGCCTCCTGTACCTGCAAGCAACTGTTGAATTACTTGAGCTACATTATCCTGTGCTGAAAGAGGAACAATATTTAATTCTGAAAGTAACTTACCAACGACTTCTGCTTTGCTATAACCAAAGATTTTTTCTGCCGCTTGATTCCAATTAAGAACTTTAAGATCGGCATTCCACTCCATTGCAGCTAGGGGAAACTGTTCAAAAAATCGTCTAAATTTTTGTTCGCTCTGACCTAAAGCTACTTCAGTTTCTTGTAGTTTAGTGGTATCTAGAATAATTCCATCCCAATATACAACTCCGTCATTTTGTTTGCGTGGTGTTGCAGTTGCTTGTAACCACTTGAGTTTGCCAGAGGGGGTTGTAATTCTATATTCTGTCTGCCATATTCCGTCAACTTCGAGAGCTTGAATTACAGATTGCTCTAAAGTGGGGAGGTCGTCTGGGTGAATCAGTTCCCACAACAGACTATTATTCTCCAGTGCAACTTCTGCTTCTAGTTCGTAGATATCGTAACAACCACTGCTGAGGAAGGTAAATTTTCCAATAGAATCTGTGGGGTGTTGACAGTATTGATAAAAAAGCCCAGGGGTACTAGCAGCAATTCGTTGGAAACGACCAGTAACATCTTGTAGTTGTGCTTCTGTTTGCTTTTGCTCAGTAATATCTTCAATAATTATCAGTACACCGATAATATTTCCGTTTTGGTCGTGGAGTGGAATTTTGTTAGTATCAAGCCAAACTTGACTGCCATCTGGGCGATATTTAGTTTCGATAATATGAAGTTGTGGAGTATTAGTTTCCATCACCCTAACATCAGAGGTTTGATACAACTGAGATTCTTCTATGGTCGAACACAATTCGTAGTCAGTTTTACCGATAATTTCTGTAGGTGATGAAAAACCAGAAACTTCGGCAGCGCGACGGTTGCATCCTAAATAAACAGAGTTCCGGTCTTTCCAATAAATCATTTGAGGCAGGCGATCTATAATTGAGTTAAAGAGCTGTTGCGACTGTTGCATCTGCTTTAATTCAGTAATATCTCTAGTAAATGTCACGAGATAACTAATCTCTCCTTGAATATTACGAAGCGGAATTTGATGCAGTGCTAAATAGCGCTCTTCTCCATTATCATTGAGTTGAATTTGCCTAGTTTTTTCCACCAGATGTCTATCATTTTTCATCCTGCTTACTTCCAACATTTTAGTTTGATTTTCACTGCTGAGTTGTTGGAAAGCCGGATTACTATAAGATATCTGCTCCCTTGTCAAATCTTGACAAATCAATTTTTCAGGTAAAACATCTAGAATTTGCTCTAACTGATATAGACGTTTTTGCAGAACAGAATTTTCATGTTGTAAATCAACTAATTGTTGCTGGCAGGTTTGCAAACTGTTGACATCGGATTTCATAAGTTTTTACTCGCTATTAGTTAATGTTAAAGGATATTATATTATTTCAGGTAATATTCACCAACATAATAACCAATATATTATTTTTTGACATCAGTATTTATATGGTGAAGAAACTCCATAGACTTTATCATATTTTTAAATTCACTCGCCACTTTTCTATTAATAGACATCTCCTTCAATAATGGATAATTGATAATTACCTCTCCCTAAAACGGATTGGATTGAATAAAAGGAAAATTTTTATTTATTATCCCCTGAAAAGGGGAGGCTTTTAACCACAATTTTTCGGTAAAGTATTGTCAATTATAAAATAGATACAATTAGAATCATTATAAGGATAAAGAAAACCATGCAAGAAAATTCTACTCCCAAACCAAATCCCCAAGGTGAACTGGCCAAAGAGCGCAACCGAGCAGCAGCAGAAAGAACATTGATGGCTTGGATTCGGACTTGTTTATCTCTAATTAGTTTTGGTTTTGGGATTAATACAATTGTGAGTGCTATTTTAAGCTTTCGAGAGGTCGCAGAACGAGTCGATCCCACGCGCTTATCTCGGACTTTGGGTTTAGCTTTTGTTGCTCTTGGTACTTATGCCATGATTGCAGCTTTGATTGAACATCGCAATGAGCTACGGCATATTCAACGTCAAGGGGATTATGTTTATATCCCTCGTCGTTCTCTTGGATTAACTATTGGTAGTGGGTTAGTTGCTATTGGGATTATGGCTTTTGTCTCAATTTTGCTGAAAACTTTTTAGTGGGACTTACACAATTTTCAAGCCCAAATATAGCCCAAACTCTCTTTGTGAGAGGAAAATACGTCCGTGTTGTTCCTTAACCAATCAAAAAAACGGAAAGACATCGCTGTACGAAAAGCCTCTAAAG